>JAENWF010000094.1 GCA_016650215.1 Thermoanaerobaculia bacterium | reverse complement strand
GTTGAGCTTGATGCGGACGAACGTCTCGCCGCGGATCGTGAGGTCCGCGTCCGCCATCAATTCATAGTTGCGCAACACCGATCCAGCGAGACTGTTCTCGATCGGAACGACCGCACACGCCGCATGTCCGCCGGCGACCGCATCGAAGACCTCGTCGAAGGTGCGAAAGCCCTCCGGCTCGAACTCCACGCCGAGTAGATTGCGCGCAGCCTCCTCACTGAATGCCCCCGCTTCGCCCTGAAACGCGACCTTCGTTCTCATCTCGCTCCTCAAACCTCATCGCCCACTCCTCCAATGCTAGTCTTCAGCAAGCTCTCCGATGACGACAAAAGTTCGCCGCTACACGCTCAAAGCCCCCGCGAAACCGGCGAAGACCTATCGTGTCCGCTACGAAGAGGATCTGAACTCCGAGCAGCTCGACGTCGTTCAGGCAGGCGAAGGTCCGCTGCTCGTCATCGCGGGCGCCGGGAGCGGAAAGACGCGCGCCCTCACCTATCGCGTGTCGCGCCTCATCGAAGATGGCGTCGATCCGTCCGAGATTCTCATCGTCACCTTCACGAACAAGGCGTCGCGCGAGATGCTCAGCCGCGTCGAACAGCTCGTCACGATCGACACACGCCGCATCTGGGGTGGCACCTTCCACTCGATCGGCAACCGACTTCTCCGCCGTCACGCCGAGCCCCTCGGTTACCGCTCGAACTTCACGATCCTCGATAACGAAGACTCGAAGGAGATGATGGAGAGCGCCATCTCCTCCCTCGGCATTGCAACGCTCGAGAAGCGATTTCCGAAGGGCGACGTTCTCCTCGACATCTATTCGTTCCTGATCAACACGCGCACGCCGCTCGAGCTCCACCTCGAGCAGAACTTCTCCCACTTCGCGCTCTACAAAGACGAGATCGTCAACGTCTTCCGCCGCTACAAGGAGCGGAAGCGGCAGGCGAACGCGATGGATTTCGACGACCTCCTGGTGAACTGGAAGATTCTGCTCGACGATCACCCGGAGGTCTCCGAGTCGCTCAAGCGGCGCTACAGGCACATCCTCGTCGATGAGTATCAGGACACCAACCGCCTGCAGGCCGAGATCATCGACGCGATGGCTTCGGTGCGGCGTAACTTGATGGTCGTCGGCGATGACGCGCAGTCGATCTACTCGTTCCGCGGCGCGTCGTTCGAGAACATTCTGACGTTTCCGCTCCGGTTCCCCGAGGCGCAGATTTACAAGCTCGAGACCAACTACCGCTCGACGCCACAGATCCTGAAGCTGGCGAATCACTCGATCCTCAACAACCGCTATCAGTTCCGGAAGGAGCTGCAGGCCGTGCGCGGCGACGGACCCGATCCGGCGGTCGTCGGTGTTGACGATGTGTACGAGCAGGCGACCTTCATCGCGCAGAGGATTCTCGAGCTGCGCGACGAAGGAGAGAAGCTCGACGACATCGCGGTGCTCTATCGCTCGCACTATCAGTCGCTCGAGCTGCAGATGGAGCTGACGCGCCGGCTGATTCCGTACGAGATCCGCTCAGGTGTTCGGTTCTTCGAACAGGCGCACATCAAAGATGTCATCTCGTATCTGAAGATTGTGACGAACTCGCGCGACGAGCTGGCTTGGAAGCGCGTGCTCAAGCTTTATCCGAAGATCGGCGAGAAGATCGCTGCTGACATCTGGGGACGCATTTCCGCCGTATCGGATCCGCTCGACGCGTTTCTGCACACGGCACCTCCATCGCCCGCCGCACGCGGCTCATCGGTCAGCATCAACGCACTGCGCGAGATTCTGCGGCTGATCTCGTCCGACGCGATGAAGCGGAATCCGTCCGAGTCGATCAGCCTCATCGTCGAGCGCACGTACGCCGACTACGCACGCGCCAGGTTCCCCAACTCCTCAGCGCGGCTCGACGATCTCGAGCAGCTCTCGCAATACGCGCTCCGCTACGAAGACGTTGAGGAGTTTCTCAACGAGATCGCGCTCGCGAACCCGATGGCCGGCGAAGACACAGCCGTCGTCGGCCCCGAGGACGAGAAGATCGTCCTCTCGTCCGTGCATCAGGCGAAGGGCCTCGAGTGGCGGATCGTGTTCGTGATCTGGCTGGCGGACGGAAAGTTCCCGTCGCAACGCGCGCTTCGCGTGCCGGGGGGAATCGTGCGGGTCGATCCGGCGATGGCCGCGCATCCGGCATTTCTGCTGGAGGGGGCGGACGGAGAGTCGCGGGAAGAAAAGCAGGACGGCGTGCGCGAGATCGTGATTCCGGGCGAAGAGGAAGAGCGGCGGCTCTTCTACGTCGCGGTCACGCGCGCCAAACAGGAGCTCTATCTCGTTTTCCCCGTCATGGCGCGCGACCGCGGCGGCATGGATGTGCTCATGGAGCCCTCACGCTTCGTCCGCGAGCTCCCAGGTGACGTGTACGAAAAGTGGGTGATCGGTACCGAGTGATCGAGCCTGTGTCATCCCAAGCCCATGTCATCCCGAGCGAAGCGAGGGATCCCCCGCGTCCAGGCGATGCTGGTCTTAGCGCGGGGGATCCCTCGCTTCGCTTCTAATGAACCTACTC
>JAENWF010000093.1 GCA_016650215.1 Thermoanaerobaculia bacterium | reverse complement strand
GCGATGTGGCGCCGGCTCTCAAGCCGGCGGCTTTTCGTCCTCTCTCACTTCAGAATGCCAGCTACACCGCAGCTAGTTCGGTCTTCTCCTCACTCACGAGCACTTCCCGCTGTGGCTGACGCACGACGGTCAATACCGGACGTCTTGCGAAGCGTGTGATTCTCTGCGTCGTCGTTCCGATCACGGTCGCGTCGGAGAAGAATCGGTGCTGCGCGCCAATCACGATCAGGTCGGCGTTCAGATTCTCCGCGAGGGCGAGCACGCGCTCGGCCGGATCGCCATCGCGAATGACCGCATTGGTGAAGCGGCAGCGGTCGCGCACGTGCGGGTCGACCCACTGACGGAACGCGGCATCGACCTGCTCGATCTTATCGGTGTCGATTCCCTCGACGACATACATCACGGTCAGTTCGGCATCGAACGCCTGCGCCATTGCCGAGGCATGCTGCAGCGCGGCGCGCGCGACGTGCGTGAAGTTGACGGGGCAGAGGATGCGCGAGATCTCGGGTTTCCGATCGCCCATGAGCGCGGGCGTTACGGTCAGCACCGGCACGTGAGAGTCATGCAGCACGTTCTCGGTCACGGATCCGAGGATCGCGCGGCGGAGGCCGTGGCGTCCGTGAGTCCCCATGATGATGAGATCGGCGTGCATGTCCGTCGCGGTTCGGAGGATCGCGCGCGCCGGCGTGTCCTGCACGATCGCGGTCTCGAATAGCCCGCCGATCTGTCCGCTCGCGAACTCGCTGAAGCGCGTCTGCAGCTTCACGCGCGACTCGGGGCCGGTCTCGAGGTAGTAGCCGAGAGGCGCCTCGAGCAGATCGACCGGCAGGTAGATCTCGTCGGCATACATCAGCGTGAGCGCGGCGGCCGCCCGCTCGCGGAACAGCGCTCCATAACGAAGAGCGAGCGCGCCGAAATCGCTCATGTCGGTCGGAATCAGGATGCGTTGATATGCGGAAGATTCCATGAGGGCCTCCGTTTCCAGAGTGATTGCAGCACCGCTTACGTTTTTTCGCCGCGATTGCACTCACACGCTGGCGTAGTCCCCGTCACACCAGCATCGGTTCGAACGACACATGGTGCAAGGGGAGGGCGTCAGATGACGCCTCGGAGCAAATCGAGCCGCGTCGTAGATCGAGCCGCTACCGGACCACGGTCACCGGCACTTTGCAGTGGCCGATGACGTACACGGTCTTGCTGCCGACGGGCAATCTGCGTGTGATGCCGACGGATCCCATGACGATGAGCTGAGGCTCGTACTGCGCAACCGTCTCGATGATCTCTTTCTCGACGATGCCGCGGCGGATTTCGCGGCGGACGTTTTGCGCGTCAGGCGGGACGATCTTCGCGTATTCGCTGTCAATCCACTCCTGGACCTGACGCTTCACATCCTCATCATTCTCGAAGCCATGCAGTCCGGCGTCCATGGCGACGCGCAAGTCGCCTACGTCGAGCACGATCACAACAAGCGCCTCGGCTGCGAGCTGCGAGGCGAGCTCGATGCCCCAGCGTGCCGCCCTCTGCGAGGTCTCCGAAAAATCGACCGGGAGAAGAATGCGCTTGATCATGAGTCGAGACTATCACTCCGCCACCGGCTCACCAGTTTGCAGCGGCCGATCACTTCGTCAGTTGTCGGAGCGAAGCCTTGAGCAGTGTGGAGACATCGGCGTCTGCGCCTGCGCTCTCTCTCGCAGCTTTGATCGCCAATTCGGCGTCTTTCTGCCGATAGCCGAGGTTGACGAGGGCGGAGAGGACATCCTCGTCGACCGCGCCGCGAGTGGTCGCGGGAGAAGAGGCGCGCGGCTCGCCGGCGAGGACGAGCTTGTCGCGCAGCTCGAGGCAGATCCGTTCGGCCGTCTTCTTACCGACACCTGGAATCGTCGACAGCTTGCGCGCATCGCTGCGCGCTACAGCATCCGCGAGATCGGGCGCGTCGATGCCGGACAGAATCTTCTGCGCAAGTGTCGGCCCGATCCCGGAGATCGAGATCAGCCGCTCGAACGCAAATTTCTCGTCGCTGGATGCAAATCCGTAAAGCGAGAGTGCATCCTCACGAACGTGCGTATAAATCTCCAGATCGACCTGACTCTTCCCCTCCAACCGGTAGTACGTGGACGCGGAGATGTGGACGTCGTAGCCCACGCCGCCCGCGAGGACGATCGCGCGCGTGGCGTCCAGGTGTTTCAGGGTGCCGGTGAGATAGGCGATCATGTGACGAGCGTGTGTTCCCGTGCGATTCAGAGACGGAATGTTGAATGTTGAATGTTAAATGTTGAATTCGAAGCCCTTTCAACATTCAACATTTAACATTCAACATTTCGGTTCTAATCAGCTCTTCTTCCTCCACCGCGTTCCCCCCGCGCCATCCTCCAGCACGATTCCCATCGCCAGCAATTCATCGCGGAGGCGATCGGATTCGGCGAAGTTGCGTGCTTTCCGGGCGGCGTTTCTTGCTTCGATCAGGCGCTCGACGTCGGCGTCAATCGACTGTTCGCGCGCCGGGAAGATGTCGAATACGGGATCGATTTTATGCAGCGCGGTGCGGATGCCTGCGGCGTCCGACGAGGTGATTCGGCCGGCGTCGATGGCGACGTTGGTTTCGCGGATCAGTGTGAAGATCGCGCCGAGAGCGCCGGCGGTGTTGAGATCGTCATCCATCGCTTCCTGAAACGCGGAGAGGAAGTTTCCGATGAGCTCCTGCGCGTGCCCATCGGAGTGCTTCGCGTCGCGCGGCGCGGAGGTGGCGATCTCGTCGAGCCGGAGAAGAAAGAGCTCGATCCGCTGCAGCGCGTTCTTCGCATCGTCGAGCGACTGGGTCGTGAAGTTGAGTTTCGTGCGATGCGGAACCGACAGCAGCGCGTAGCGGAGCGCGAGAGGGCTGTAGCCCATCTCGCGGATCTCGGCGAGCGTGTAGATGTTGCCGAGTGATTTCGACATCTTCTGCGTGTCGATGTTGAGATGCTCACCGTGAATCCAGAAGCGGACGAATGGCTTGCCGGTCGCACCTTCGCTCTGCGCGATCTCGTTCTCGTGGTGGGGAAAGATCAGATCGACCGCGCCGGTGTGGATGTCGAACGTCTCGCCGAGGAGATGCATCGACATCGCGGAGCACTCGAGGTGCCAGCCGGGGCGTCCTTCGCCGATCGCTGAGGGCCACGACGGCTCGCCCTCTTTCTTCGCTTTCCAGAGCACGAAGTCGCGCGCGTTCTCCTTCTCGTATTCGTCGGACTCAACGCGGCTGAAGCCGCTGTCGGTCGCGATCTCGACGCGCGCGAGGCGTCCGTAGGAGGGGAGGCTCGCGACGCGAAAGTATGTCGACCCTTCGACCTCGTAGGTGTGGCCGCGCGCGCGCAGTTCTTCTACCAGCGTCACCATCTGCGGGATGAAATCGGTCGCGCGGGGATATGAGTCTGCCGGTTTGACGCGCAGCTCTTTCAGCGATGTGTGGAACTCGTCGATGAACGGCGCCGTGTAGGTGTTGATGTCCTGCTTCGCCGCATTGGCGTTGCGGATGATCTTGTCCTCGACGTCGGTAATGTTCATGACCTGGGTGACGCGGTAGCCGCGCCATTCGAGGTAGCGGCGCAGAAGGTCGCTCCAGAGAAATGTCCGGAGGTTGCCGATGTGCGGGTGGTTGTAGACCGTCGGCCCGCACGAGTACATCCTCACCTCGCCGGCCTTCACCGGCACGAACGACTCCTTCTCGCGGGTGAGGGTGTTGAAAAGCTTCAATTCGGACATCGGCGCGCAGTATAAGACGACCGGACGGAGACGAGTGACGCGTTACGCGTTACGCGTGACGAGTAAAGCTCGAGCGCGGGTCCGCGCTCCACCCGTCACTCGTCACCCGTCACTCGTCACTGATCCCGGCACGCTGTAGACTCCTGCCTACCCCGGTAAAAGGAGCGTCGCGATGCGTGTCTCGAGCACGTTCATTGTTCTTTTCCTGCTCGTCGGCAGTTTTCCGCTTCAGGCGGACGATGTCGTCGTCATGCGTGATCGCAGCGAGCGCTCGGGGAAGTTGGAGCAATGCGCCGACGATCAGTGCCGGCTCAGCGGCAAGCGCATCGCGATGGTGGAGATCCGCGCGATTTTCTTCGATGGACCGCGGAAGGAGCTCCCGGTTCGGTCGAACGCGATCGTGATGCGCGACGGCTCGGTCCGGACCGGGCGCGTGACGTTCATCAATCGCGGGACGGTCGACACCGACGACGTGGAGATCGACCGTTCGCGCGTCGCTGCCGTCGTCTTCTCCGATGCGTCGGACAAACCGCTCTCCGATCTGCTCATCCTGCGCGACGGCACTGTGAAGAGCGGCGCGCTGACGACGTGCAACGCCGCGTCGTGCACGCTCGACGGTGCGATCACTCCGTTCGCGAACATCGAATGGGTCGGTCTGGCGCGGGAGGATGTCGTCCCGCCTTCTTCGTCGGCCGACGAGGTGCACAAGATCGACGGCAGCATCGTTGCGGGGCGGTTGAGCGCAATCAACGAGAGCCGTGTGTCGACGACACGTGGTCCTGTTGCGCGCTCGGAGACTGCGTGGGTTCATCTCATTGCTGCGGCGCCGGCTCCGCCCGATCAGCCGGGCGCGTTCGGCGCACCGGGGCAGCAACCCCCATCAACGCAACCGCCAGTACGACCCCCCGTGCAACCACCGCCACCGCCACCTACGACGCAGCCACCATCTGCGACGCAGCCGCCACCACGCAGCGGCGGAGGAGCAGCGGGGCGGTGGCCGCCCACACCGCCTCCTGCCGGCGCGCCGGCGCGCCGCGGCGCGTTGTGGACGGGACGCCTCCAGGCGCGCGCTTACGGGACGTCCAGCGGCATCTACAACCGCTGGGATATCGACGCGCGTTTGAAATTGCGCGAGATGATCAGTCCACTCGGTTTCGGGATTGGCGGCGCCTTCCGCACCATCGGCTCTTACATCGTCCTCATGCCGGAAGGCACGGTCGTCAATGAGTCTGTCATTTGCAGGGGGAAGGACATAAGTTGCCGCGGCCAGGGAACCTTCTCCGGTACGGACACGGAATGCGCGTGGATCTGGCTCAAGAACGTGGACGTCGATACCACGAGTCTCTACCAGTACAACGTTCCGCGCGAAGGGATGTATAGCGTCTGTATCGGCATACCTTCTGACGCCACGTTCGACGTCACATACCGCACGCCCCAGGATACGAACACTGAGAAGATCGGATTCATCTCACCGGTGATCGGCCATCAGCCGCCGCTGCCTGAGATGCACTACATGGATTCGCAGATCCGCACATTCGCTGGTGGTGCGGCAAAGATGCAGGGGAGCTTCTCGAAGCCCGCATCGGCGGAGACGTCGCTCGCGCTCGATGTCTCCTGGAGCATCTGCCGCGAAGGCGTGCAGTGCAGTGATCCAGCGCCGCTGCCGCCAGAGGGTGGGACCAACGATCCGAACGTGCCGGCAGGCGACGACACCAACGACGACTGTGTGAATCTGCAGCGTCTCATCGACGGAATGCGCGCACTTCGCGAAGCTTACGAGGCGCATGAGGCGTCGTTCATCGAGGCCGAACGAAATCGGGATGCGGCGCGCGACTCGATTTACGGATTCTCGGGCACGCTCTCGAAGTTCTCGCTTTCTCTCGGCAGCCTCGCGCTCGAAGCGGTCTCCGGCGCGTGGGGCGATCTACTCGGACTGATCGCCGCCGGCGCCGGTATGGCGCAGGAGAACAACGCCGACAACCAGTTGCAGGCGGTCCTCGGGATCGCCGACACCAGCATCCCATTCACGCCGGCCGAATCGGCGGGCGTGCGCAACGCAGTGAAGAAGGCCGACGAATACCTGGCGCTTACCGGCGACGATCAGGGCGCGCTCCGTGTTTTCTCCGGTGAGTTGGGCCGCTCCGAGGCCGCGGTGTCGAAGGGTCAGAAAGCGGTGAAGGGGATCTCCATCGTCGTGTCGATCGCAGACTACGCTGAGAAGACGAATGGTCTCGCCGATTCGATTCAGAACTATGCGGACTATTACCGCGAGGCGAACGGACACAAGGCGAACATGGAGGACACGCAGGAGCGCATGGCTGACAAGCAGATGGAAATCGACGAACTGCGCCCGCGTCTCGACGGCCCGTGTCCCGGTATCCCGTCAACCAATTTCGGCCCGCGACGCTACGAAGCGATTCGAAACTCTCCGTACCGGCTCGTGCAGTCAACCACTGCTGCTGCGGAACCTCCTGTGTCAGCGGACCAGGTGCGAGCCGTCGGCAATGCATCGAGCGGAGTCGAGGCCAAAGTCGGCCGCGCGATGCCGTGGCTTCTACCGTTCTTCGCGCGCGTCACAGACGGGATCAGTCCGCGGCTTTTGAACGCCCTTCTTCGCAAAGCGGAACCCGATCTTCGCGCTGTCAAGGCTGAGGTCGACGCCGCTGTCCGCGCCGGCCGCGACGTTGAAAACAAGTTCGCACCGGGCTCGACGGGAGCGGGCGGCTAGCGTTAACGGTTAACCGTGAACCGAGCCCTCGGCTCGATTCGCCCTAAAACGAGGGTACATCCTCAGGAATAGAGGACGGGGTGCTGTGGTTATTTGTAGTTATCCGCACAACTGATAACTACATGACCGAACAGCCGAAGTGTCCGCCTGCGATCGCTCTGATCGAAGATGATCCGAACGTCGCCCTCATGCTCACGCGCCATCTCCAGCGCGAGGGGTGGACGGTCCGTCACGCAGCCACGGTCGAGGACGGACGAAACCTTCTCGCCTCGCAGCCCTGGGACCTTTTGATCTCGGACCGCTCGCTTCCGGACGGTGACGGACTCCAACTCTGCGGTGAGCTTCGTGATGCCGCCCATCCCGGCTACATCCTCATGTTGACCGGCGAGTCGAGCGACGAAGCAAAACTCGAAGGGTTCGAGCGCGGTGCGGACGACTACGTGACCAAGCCCTTCGCGATTTCGGAGCTGATCGCGCGGATTCGCGCGGGACTTCGGATCGTGGATCTGCAGAAAGCGCTGGTCGCGAGTAATCGGCGCCTCGCGGAATTGTCTCTGACGGACGGTCTAACCCAGATCCGAAACCGCCGCGCATTCGACGCCGAGCTCATGACACGGTTCGATGTTGCGCGCCGGTATCAGCGGCCGCTCTCAGCCGTATTGATCGACATCGATCATTTCAAAGCGATCAATGACCAGCACGGGCATGCGGTGGGTGATGCTGTTCTGCAGGCAGTAGCCGCGGTCCTTTCCGCGGGAACGCGGAAGACGGACTTCATCGCGCGGTACGGCGGGGAGGAGTTCGCGGTCCTTTTGCCGGAAACACCACTGCTCGAGGCGCTGCAGGTCGGCGAGAAAGTCCGCGCTGCGGTGAACGAAGCGACGATCCGCGCTGGCGGACGCGAGCATAAGGTCGCGATCAGCGCCGGGATCGCGAGCTATCCGCATTCCCAGGTACGCAGCGGACGCGAGCTCGTGCATGCGGCCGACGCCTCGCTCTACCGGGCGAAAGCGAATGGACGGAATCGGGTCGAGCCTGAGCGTCGCCGCGAGCGCTTCGCCTCCTTCTCGCCCGCGGTACCGCACCTCGGTGCGCGCGTGCCCAGGCGATGCATCACTGAGGTGGATGACAATCGTCATAGCTCCTGGTGAGCTGCGGATGCATCGTGCTCGTATGACCATCATTGAGCCGTTCCGCATCAAGGCCGTCGAGCCGATTCGATTCACAACACGCGAGCAGCGCGAGAAAGCGCTGCTCGATGCCGGATACAACGTGTTCGGACTTTCCGCGAAGGACGTCATCATCGACCTCCTCACGGATTCCGGAACCGGCGCGATGTCGGCCGCGCAGTGGGGAGCGCTGATGCAGGGCGACGAGTCGTATGCCGGCTCGCGCTCGTTCGAGCGCTTCGAGTCGGTCGTGCGAAGCCTGACCGGCTACAAGCACATCATCCCGACGCATCAGGGGCGGGCGGCCGAGCGGATCCTCTTCCACTCCGCGCTGCAGCCGGGCGACCTCGTGCTGAACAACATCCACTTCGACACGACGCGCGCGAATATCGAATACGAAGGCGCCGAGGCGCGCGATCTCGTGATTCCGGAAGCGCGGATTCCGGCGCTCATTCATCCGTTCAAAGGCAACATGCACATCGCTGCGCTCGAGGCCGTTCTGCGCGCCGAGGGTGATCGCGTCTCGATGGTGATGGTCACCGTCACGAACAACTCCGGCGGCGGGCAGCCGGTGTCGCTCGAGAACATCCGCGCGATCCGCGAGATCTGCAATCGCTACGACAAGCGCTTCTTCATCGACGCCTGCCGCTTCGCCGAGAACTCCTGGTTCGTCAAGCAGCGCGAGGCGGGGCAGGAAGGCCGTACGCCGCGAGAGATCGCGCGCGAGATGTTCTCACTCGCCGACGGCTGCATCATGTCGGCGAAGAAGGACGGCCTTGCGAACATCGGCGGCTTCCTCGCGTTGAACGACGACGCGCTCGCGCAGAAATGCCGGAACCTGCTGATTCTGACCGAGGGCTTTCCGACGTATGGCGGTCTGGCCGGATACGATCTCGAGGCGATCGCACAGGGGCTCGAGGAAGTGCTCGACGAGGACTATCTGCGTTACCGCGTGCGTACCGTTGAGTACCTCGCGGAGAAGCTCGTCGATGCGGGGATTCCAATCGTGCAGCCACCGGGCGGACATGCGGTCTACATCGATGCCGCGGCGACTCTGCCGCACATCAAGCCGCTCGAGTTTCCCGGCATCGCGCTCGTCAATGCGCTGTATCTCGAAGGAGGCATCCGCGCGTGTGAGATCGGCAGCGTAATGTTTGGCCTCGGCGCCGACGGCAAAGAGCGTCCCGCGTCGCTGGAACTGGTTCGCCTGGCGATCCCGCGCAGGCTCTACACGCAGTCGCATATCGACTATGTCGGGGATATCGCAGTGAAGGTGAAGGGCGACGCTGAGTCGATCGGCGGGATGCGGATTACGTACGCGCCGAACGTGCTGAGGCACTTCACCGCGAGATTCGAGCCGGTCGGGGTCGGGGTCGGGCGGGGGTAGGGCGGAGGCAATCCTGAGCGCAGCGAAGGATCAACGGTGGCACCGGGTCCATCACACAACAAGGCTCATCGGAGTGTGAAAATTCGGAAGTCATTCCGAGCGTGAGCGAGGAATCTGGGGGAAGGAACGCGACCGCCGCCCAGATCCTCGCGTTCGCTCGGAATGACTCGAGGCAAGACCCTGCCGGTGCCGCCGTTGATCCTTCGCTTCGCTCAGGATGACCCGCGGCGGGGAGAACCTACTCCCCTTCGTTCGGATCTACAGTCGCTGCTGCGGTCAGTTCGGCCGATGCCGCCGAGTATTCGGGCAGGTCCGCAGACAGCGGAATGTACTTTTCCACGACTGCGCGCGTGTTGAATACGCCCAGTTTGTCCATCAGGAACTCGAATTTGCGCTCGAGCGCGTCGACGATTCCCTTCTTCGACGTCTCGTCCATTTCCCACATCCGCTGCTTGAACGGACCGATTGCTTTCTTCCGCGTCTTGTAGACGAACTGCTCGTCGGTCTCGCCCTCTTTCCGCTCGTCGGCACTCGTAGCGAAACAAAACTGGCGGATCTCGTCCCTCATCTCGCGAGGCAGCGACGGCGAATCGAGGACCATATTCTGGAAGCCGGTCGCGAGATGAATCTCGACCGCGCGGCTCTCCGGGAACTTGTTGAATGTCTCCTCGGCGAGCGTGGAGGCGCCGTGTTGCACCGATCCGGCGACGCCGTACGCCTTCCGGCAGATCTCAGTGACTTCGCGCAGCACGCCGAAATCGATCTTCGCCTGCGCGATTGTTCCGTCCGCGAGGGGAACACCGCCGTGTGAGGTGCCGGTCTGCACCGAGATTTTTGCGATGCCCGGGGTCGACCCGAGGAGGCGTTTGAGGCCGTCCATATACGCGCGCACCTCGTCGGGCTGCGTGTTGTACTTGCCGACCTCGCCGATCTCGCCGCCGATTGAAATCACGACTCCTTTCGGCTGACGCTTGCGGATGTACTTCGTCAAGTGGGCCGTGTACTCGTAGTTCGTCTTCTGCTGTTCGTCGCGGGTCTTGAACGAGAGGTCGACGAGCGTCGAGGTGTCGATGTCGATGTTGTAGAACTCGGCGGCGATCGCCTCGTCGATCAGCGCTTCGAGCGCCTTGATCTCCGACGCTTTTCCCTCCGGCGTCGACCACTTCTTGTGGCTCGCCTGGAAGTGATCGCCCTGGAGGAAGACCGGACCCTGGTAGCCTTCGCGCAAGGCCGCTGCAAGCACGACCGCGGCGTATTCAGCCGGACGCTGTTCGGTGTAGCCGATCTCGGAGCGCGCGATCTCGAAGATGAACGGGCCGACGTTGTGGCGCATCGCAGCGCGGAAAAGCGCGCGCGCCGTGTCGTATGTCATCGCGCGGATGTTGAACGCGGGAACGGTGAACGGAGGATTGAAGTCGCCGCGGCCGATCGCAGCGTAAAGCGGGTAAATCGAGCTGGGAACCGCGCCGCTCTTGCGGGCGCGCAAGTGGATCTGCTTTCGGGCTTCAGCCTTTTTCGCCTCGTCTTTCGAGAAGACGGCGGTCCGGGCGAGCTCATCGATGGCGTTCTGCTGGGTCATTGCGGCCTCCGGCCGCGGAATGTAGCACAGCGCTACTGAGAGCTTTAGAGCTGGGAGCTTCCTGGACCAACGTGCGTGCGGATCTGATCGACGAGACGTGCGAGATCGAACGGCTTCTGCACTGCGCCAGCTGCGCCGAGTGCCGCGATCTCGTCCGGCGCCATCGGATCGCCGCTTAGGATCAGAATCGGGACGCCGGACAGGAGCGGATGGCCACGCAGTGCGTCGATGATCTCGCGCATCGTCATCCCCGGCATGTTCTTGTCGAGCAGGATCAGATCAGGCGATGTCTGCGCGGCTTCGGCGAGCGCCGCCTGGCCGTTGCTGGCGGTCCGCGCTTCGAATCCGAACTCACGCAGAACGCTCCTCATCAGGATGAGGATCGGCGCGTCATCGTCCACGACCAGGATCACCGGTTTGCCACGCATTGCTTCGAGGGAGAGACCGGGATCGAGTGTAAATGATTCCGCCCGGCGCTGGCCACTCCCGTTACACTTTCGCCGATATGGCGATCCGCCACGACCGGAAGATCTCGATCCTCGACGTGATGGGCCCTGTGATGGTCGGGCCGTCGAGCTCGCATACGGCCGGGACCGCTCGGCTGGGGCGCGTCGCGCACGAGATCCTCGACGACGATCCCCTCTCGGTCCACTTCTATCTTCATCCGCCTCTGGCCGCGACGTATCGCGGGCACGGGTCGGACTTTGCGCTCGTCGGAGGGTCGATCGGGCTGAATGTCGACGACCCGCGGATCCCGGAAGCGATCCGGATCGCGGAACAGGCAGGAGTCGAGATCGAGTTCTCGGAAGAGGACCAGGGCGACGTGCATCCGAATACGGTGCGGATCGAGATCGAAAGCGCCTCGCGCGAAGTCGAGATCGTCGGCTCGTCGATCGGCGGGGGAGTGATCGAGGTCTTCAAGATCAACGGTTTCCAGACGCGGTTCAAAGGCGACTCGCCGACGCTGCTGCTTTTCTACCGCGACCGGCCGGGGATGATCTCCGACGTTTCAGGAATCATCGCGCAGGAAGGCATCAACATCGCATCGCTTTATTGTTCGCGGAAGCAGCGCGGCAAGGACGCATTCATGCAGGTGGACGTCGACTCGCCGCCGTCATCCGCGGCGATCGGGCGCATCTGCGCGCTGCCCGACATGGCGGAGGCGCGGTTTCTCGACCGGATCCCATAGGAACTTTGATGATCGAGTCATTCAAGCATCTCGAACAACTTGCCGCGGGGCGCGATGTCGCGGATGTCTTTCTCGAAACGGATGAGCAGGAGCACGCCGTTCCGGCTGAGATGATTCTCGAGGCGCTGCGGAAGCGCCGCGAAGTGATGCGCGACTGCGTCGAGCGCGGCAAGAACGGCGGCGAATCGATGGGAAAGCTCGTCGGCAACGAAGCGCGGCTGCTCAACGAAGCCTGGCAGTCGGGAAGAACGTTCCTCGACCCGCTGACGATCAAAGCCGAGCTCTACGCGCTTGCGGTGATGGGGGAGAACTCACGGATGGGCGTCATCGTCGCGGCGCCGACCGCCGGTGCCGGCGGCGTCGTTCCGGGCATGCTGCTCGCCCTCGAGGAAGAGCGGAAGATCGATCCGGAGAAGACGGTCCGCGCGATGGTCGTAGCAGGCGGGGTCGGCTCGATCATCGCGCTCACGGCGAGTATCTCCGGCGCGGCCGGCGGCTGCCAGAACGAAATCGGCGTCGCGTCGTCGATGGGAGCGGCAGGCGTCGCGTACATGATGGACGGCAACGTCAGGCAGATGATTCACGCTGCTGCGATCGCGCTCAAGAACACCCTCGGCCTCGTCTGCGATCCCGTCGGCGGTCTCGTCGAGGTTCCGTGCGTCAAACGCAACGCGCTCTTTGCGGTGCACGGTCTGACCGCCGCGCAGCTCGCACTCGCCGGCGTCGAGTCGGCGATCCCGATGGACGAAGTCGTCGAAGCGATGGTCCGCATCGGCCGCTCGCTGCCGCGCGGCCTCCGCGAAACCGCAGAGGGTGGCCTCGCCACAACCGACACCGGCAACGCCATCGCCCTACGGCTCAAAGCCGAGGCCAACCAGCGAAGAGCTGATCGAGCAGCGGAGCGCGAAAGACTAGCGCAAGAGAGAAAAGCGCAGAGGTAGGAAGAACCCTACCCCACGTAGCGGCAAACAAAGTTTGTGTGGCGGCGGGCGCCCTCAGAACTTCTTTCTACACAACGTAGCGGCTCGTCTGCTTCTGTGTGGCGGCGGGCGCCTCGCCCGCCGCGGTTCTCCACGAGTAGTAGGCTTTTGAAAGACCTCCAGCCAGCCGAGGTACGTTTGGCAAATGCCTGTGGCCGACGACACCTACGCATATCGCGGCGATCTCCCGCATCTCAGCAAACGCGGCAAGACGTATTTGTTGACGTTCTGCACGTGGAGAAGGATCGTGATGAACCGCCAAGCACGGGACATCGTTCTTTCAACCGTCCTCCACGATCGCAACATTGAATACGCGTTACACGCCGCGGTCATCATGCCGGAGCATGTGCACATACTTCTGACGCCAATCGAGAAAGATGAGCGCGCGATGTCAACAATCCCGATCATTACTCAACGACTAAAGAGTGTATCGGCTCATCGTGTTGCCAGGTTGCCCAACCAAAAGCGTCATGTGTGGCAGGACGAATCGTTTGATCACATCGTGAGAGGGCAGGATTCCCTTCGCGCGAAAGCTGACTACATCTGTGAGAATCCGGTGCGAAGAGGTCTGGTAAAGGCACCGGATGATTGGCCGTGGTTGTGGCGATGGTGGGTGGAGGGATCGCGTTGAGGAGGGACCGCGGCGGGCGAGGGCGCCCGCCGCCACACAGAAGCGGGCGGCTCGCAGATGATTCCTCCTACCGCGAGATCAGGGTCCACGCGCCTATCGCGATGAAACCAATTCCTGCCACCATCTTTAGTGTGCGCGGCGCGATGAATCTCTCGAGTTGCGCGCCGACCATCACGCCGATTGCGGCAGCCAGCACCAGCGCCAGCGCGGATCCGGCGAAGATGACCCACTTGCTCACCTTCGCTTCGGACGCGAAGAGCATGGTGGCGAGTTGGGTCTTGTCGCCGATCTCCGCGAGGAAGACGGTCACGAAGACCGTGAAGAATGCGCGAAGCACGGTTTAAGGATAGTACCCGCGGATCGTTTTCGCTTTTCCGTCTGATACCTGCACGCTGACTTCGCGCCACTTGCTCCCCGCTTTCACTCCCTCGGGCGGGTAGAAGCCGAGGACGTATTGCGATCGCAGCTCGTTTTGAATGTCGGAGTACGTCTTCCCGAGGTCCTCGGCGCGTTCGATGTAGTAGACGTTGCCGCCGGTCTCCATCGCGAGCTTGCCGAGTTTGTTGCGCACGTCCACTTCCGTCTGACGGATGCCGAGTCCGATCACGTAGATCGGCACGCCCGCCCGGCGCGAGTATTCGAGCACCTGATCGAACGAGAATTTCGACGCTGTGTCTTTGCCGTCACTGAGCAGCACGAGCGCCTTCTGACCTTTGATTCCGAGGAAGTTGTAGAGCGAGAAAACGACGGCATCGTAGAGCGCCGTGTAGTCCTCGGCGCGGAGTTTTGCCAGTCCGGCATGCAGGTCGCCCATCTGCCGCGACCACTTCTGCACCAACTGCGGCTGCGAGTCGAAGCCGACGACGAACGCCTTGTCACCCGGCTTCATCACGTTCTGAAAGAACTGCGCCGCGGCTTTCTGCGCCTCGTTCATCCGAGGCAGCATCGAGCCGGATGTGTCGATGGCGAGGCCGATCGAGAGCGAGAGGTTTTTCACGTGCTCGAACTTCGAGATCTTCACCGGCTTCCCCTGGTCGAGGACCTTGAATGCGTCCTCGACCAGGTTGTTGACCGGGCGCCCTCGCATCAGCACGGTCGTCGGCAGCTCGATCAGATGCACCTCGATCTGCTCCATCTGTGCCGGCGAGTTGATCATCACGACGTCCTCGACCGGTGCGGGATCGTCTTTCAAGGTGGCGACCGCGCGGAGATAGCCGACGCCCTGCGTGTGCGGAATCAGAATCGTCTGGACGAACGGCGCGTCGAAGAGCGTCGCCATCTTCGTCTCATTGAGATAGAGCTCGACCTGCTGCACCGCCTTTCCCTCGGGCGCTTTCACCGACATCTCGACGCGCGTCTTGCCGCGGATGTTGCCGACGCGGGGCGAAACGATGCGGACGCGGAACGGGTCGTTCCCGGTGTTGACGACGATGTCGTCTCCAGCGAGCGGCAAGCCCTTCGCGTCGATCGCGATCGCGCGGATCTTGCGCAACTGCGGCACCGTGCCGAAGTCCAGGTCGAGCGTGAACGGAGGCTGGCGTTTGACGGCGATCTTCTTCCCGTCGAGGAAGAACTCCACGCCAGCGATGTCGGGGCCGACGGCAAGCGTCTCGATCTTCTGAATCCCGCTCAGCAGCTCGTCGGGAAGGGGAACGATGCGCAGGCGCGTCTCGGCAGACTCGATGTCGTCCTTGAGTTGTGCGACTGTCGACGCTGCGCTCTCCTTCTGCTTCTTCTGCTCCGCCGTGTCGAAGATCTCCGGCACGGAGAGGTCGTTCTCGAAGACGGCTTCGGCGCCTGAATGCGGGTCGCTGACTTTGATGCGCGAGCGGTACTCACCGGGGCGGAGGAATCGATCGAGGACGATCGGCACCTTCTCATCCTTGATGTCGGCGGGGAAGTCGAAGCGGTAGCGGTAATTCTCGTAGAGCTGCTGGTCGCGAAGAACTTCGCCGGTCACGTCGACGCTGAGCACCGTGACCCCGCCGACCTCTTTCGCCGCAAGCTGTGAGCGCGGGATCAGCACTGTGATCTCCGCGTCGGTGCGGCTTCCTTGTTTCGCCGGATAGCGGACGCTGAAATCGGCGCTGAGCTTCGGCGCGTTCGGATCGGAGATGACGACCGAGCGGAGGATCTTCCGGACGTCTTCCTCATTGACTTTCGGCGGCTCGAACACGGCCATGAGGTGCACACGGTTCTGCTGCTGCTGATTGATCGCGCGGAGGATCTCTTCGCCCTGCTTGCACTGCAGCTCGATCTTGCTGATGAAGATGCCCATGCCCGGGCCGGTCGCGGATTCGAAAAACACATCGCGCACCGCATCGTCGCCCATTTTTCCGCCGGCCGCCTCCACCGAGACGAGCTCCGCCAGGTCCATCTTCGGATCGCCCATTGGACGCCAGAGTTTGTAGTCGCGGCTGTGGCGCGGGACGTAGAAGAGGAAGCGGATGTCGTGGCCGAATTGAGGAATTTCGAAGTATCGCCAGATCTCGATCGGCTGCAGCAGGCTGTCGCATTCGACCTTGAGAACGTCCATCGGTTCGCCGTGCAGGAGGAAGATGCGTGCGCGGTCCGATGAGAGTTGCTTGTACTGCTCGCGTGCGTGCTCGAGGCGGAGGTAGTAGGCGTCTTTGAACGCGAAGTTGGAGATGCCGGAAGCGAGGTCGCGGCGGCGCCAGAACTCCTTGATGTAGATCTCGCGCTGCGGGTCGGTCTCGAGTATGAGAAACGTATCGAGCTCGGTTTCCTGCATGATCGGCTGGACTTCCTCGAGGAACTGTCGATACGCCTCCGAGAGCTTGCTGATTCGCTCCTTCCGCTCACGGCGGTTCAGCTTTCGGATCTCTTTCGAAGGCTGCTGCGCGGGAGGATCGTTCTGCGCGGCGAGCGGCGTAGCAAAGAGGAAGAGGACGCAGACTGCAGCAAGGGGGTTCCGGGTCATGTGGGCAGTCTAACAAGGTGGGGCGTGCCGGTCGTTCCCAGACGGTGACAAGTGGTCATTCCGACGGGTACGGCTAAACTGCTCAAATGTCCCGCATTTACCTCGACAACAACGCGACGACGCCGATTCACCCGGACGTTCTGCGCGTCGCCGAGGAGTCGCTGCGCGAGGTGTGGGGCAACGCCTCCAGCGTGCATCAGGAAGGTCAGCGGGCGCGGCAGTCGATCGAGGACGCGCGCGAGTCGGTCGCGCGGTTGATCGGCGCGGCTGCGCGCGATGTCGTCTTCACGAGCGGCGGGACGGAGGCGAACAACGCAGGGGTGTTCGGAGCGATCCCGCGCGAGGGACGCCATCACGTCGTCGCGAGCGCGATCGAGCATCCGTCGGTCGCCGAAGCCGCGGCGGAGCTCGAGCGGCGTGGCCATCGCGTGACGTGCGTTCCTCCCGGCCGCGGCGGTGTGGTCCCAGCCGCAACAATGATTGCTGCGATCGAAGACGACACGCGTCTCGTCTCGATGATGCTCGCGAACAACGAGACCGGCGTCGTTCAGCCGGTTGCCGCCGTGGCGAGCGCCTGTCGCGAGCGTGGAATTCACTTCCACTGCGATGCGGTGCAGGGCGCAGGGAAGATCGACCTCGACGTGAACGCCCTCGGATGCGACACGCTCTCGATCGCCGCGCACAAAATGCACGGGCCGAAGGGCATCGGCGCTCTCTACGTGCGGCGCGGACTGGCGCTCAACGCGCATCTGGTCGGCGGCGCACAGGAGCGGCGGCGGCGTGCGGGCACTGAGAACGTGCCGCTCGCAGCGGCGTTCGGCGCGGCTGCGAAGATCGCGCTCGACACGTCATGGCGGGAGGGCGCTGCCCGCCTCCGCGACCGCCTCGAAACGGCGATGCGCGAAGCGTTCGAGATCGAGATCAACGGCGCTATGGCTCCGCGTCTCCCGCAAACATCCAACGTCACCTTCCGAGGCGCCGACGGGGAAGGGCTCGTCATCGCGCTCGATCTTCACGGCATCGCCGTCTCGACCGGTTCAGCCTGTTCGTCGGGGCGCGTGGAGCCGAGCCGGGTGCTTCTCGCGATGGGCATCTCACAAGACGACGCCCGCAGCACGCTCCGCTTTTCGCTCAGCCGTCTGACGACTGCGGGCGAGATCGAGCGAACGATCGCCGCTCTCCGCGACCTCGTTCCGCGGTGCACAAGACCGGTTGCAGGTGCGGCATCTTGAAACCGGTTCCATCTCCTGTCATTGTGGTCGGCGGTCCTCATGTCTGAGCACGCCATCCTCGAAGGGGATCTCTCGCGCATCCAGTTGCCGGACGTGCTGAGCTTCATCGCGATGATCCGCGGCTCGGGCAAGCTCTCGATCCATCACGGTCAGATGGATCGCTCAATCGTCTGGACGGAAGGCGAGATCGTTTTCGCGCAATCGAATTCCCCCGATCACTCCCTCGGCCACTTCCTCCTGCGCAACGGCAAAATCACGCACGAGCAGTACGAAGAGTCGCGCAAGCGGATCACGCCGCAGATGCGCCACGGCAAAGTGCTCGTGCAGATGGGAGCGATCTCGCCGAAAGACCTGTGGTGGGGCGTGAAGAATCAGGTGCAGGAGATCATCTACTCGCTCTTCACATGGAAAGAGGGGAAATTCTCGTTCCATGAGGCTACCGAGGATGAGACTGCCGAGCGCATCGTGCTGCAGCTCAATACGTCGTCGGTGATCATGGAAGGGATCCGGCGCCTCGACGAGAGCGAGCGGATCCGCGAGAAGATCACCTCGCTCGACCTCGTCTTCATGAAGTTGCCCGAGGGCGTTCCCGACTTCGAGGCGCTCGACATGAGCGAGACCGAGATCGAGATCTTCAACAACCTCGACGGGATTCTGTCGGTGCGCGAGCTGATCGGAAAATCAGATCTCACCGAGTTCG
Organism: Thermoanaerobaculia bacterium; assembly: GCA_016650215.1. Taxonomy (GTDB): domain Bacteria; phylum Acidobacteriota; class Thermoanaerobaculia; order Gp7-AA8; family Gp7-AA8; genus JAENWF01. The sequence continues at coordinate 9,959 of JAENWF010000093.1, read as the reverse complement.
AGGTCACGCGCATCCTCTTCCAGCTCGTGATGGCGCGCCTGATCGAGCTCGCGCCGGAAGAGAAGTCGTTCCGCCCGGTCTTCCTCGACGTCGAAGACTCGCCCGAGCTGCTGAAAGTGATCTCGACTTACAACGACATGTTCGGCCGCCTCTTCCAGGCGCTTGCCGAGTCAGCAGGTGAAGAAGCCGCGCGTGAGATCTTCATGAACGTGCTGCAGAACGCCGAGACCGACGAGCTCTGGGCCGGTGTTTTCTTCGATCAGTTCGGAAGATTCGACGAGAACATGCTCATCGCCAACATCTCGGAGCTCCCCTTCGAGCGCCGCAAGTCAGTCCTTGACGAAGGCCTCAACACATTGCTGTCAGTGCAACTCTTCGAAGTCTCGCAACACCTCGACTCGAGCGGCAAAATCGACATCTTCCGCTTCATCTCGGATCAGAAGGCAGCCCTCGAAGCCAGAAGTGAGGCCTGACGGGGTGACGCGTGACGAGTGACGAGTGACGAGTAACGAGTAACGCGTGACGCGTGACGCGTAGGGTGTCATCCTGAGCGAAGCGAAGGATCCCCCGCGCAAGAACCATCATCGCCCGGACGCGGGGGATCCTTCGCTTCGCTCAGGATGACAAGACCCGAGTCGTCACTCGTCACGCGTCACTCGTAACGCGTACCGCGGTATCCTCCGCCGGCATGTTTCCTACGCTTCTGAAATTCGGCTCATTCGAGATCACGACCTTCGGCGTGATGATGTTTCTCGCGTTCATGGTCGGGGGCTGGGTGCTCACGAAGCAGTTGCGCAAGTACGGGATCGACGAGGAGGCGGCGTCTTCGATCGTGATGGCGGCGGCGATCGGCGGGATCCTCGGCGCGAAGATCTACTACGCGATTCTCTTCCGCGACTGGCGTCTGCTCTTCGATCGCGCCGGTCTGGTCTGGTACGGCGGTCTCATCGGCGGTGCGGCTGCCGTCTCGTGGGTGATCGTCCGGAGACGCATCGATTTCTGGACTACGGCCGATGCCGCGGCTCCCGGCCTTGCGATCGGCTACGCGCTCGGCCGCATCGGCTGCTTTCTGGTCGGCGATGACTATGGAAGTCCAACCGACGCCTGGTTCGGCATCGCGTTTCCGAAGGGCGCGCCTCCGACGACCGCGCAGTCGCTTCGCGAGTTCGGCGTGACCGTCGATCCGTCGATTACTTCGGATACAGTCCTTCGCGTTCACCCTACGCAGATCTACGAGAGTGGCGCCGCGCTGATCATGTTCTTCGTTCTGATGAGAATGAACGCGCGTCCGCACTCGCGCGGCCGTACGTTCGGTCTCTTCCTCATCCTTCTCGGCATCGAGCGCTTCTTCGTCGAGTTCGTCCGCGCAAAGGACGACCGGTTTTTCGGGCCGTTCACTGTGGCGCAGATCATCAGCGTGATTCTCGTGGCGGTGGGAGCCTGGCTCGCCGCGCCCCGCCAGCGGACGATCGCTCCCGTCGGAGTTTGACAGAGCGAGGGCGTTCGGCTCCAATTGCGGGGTCGCATACCACTGAGGAGTCTCTATGCCGGTACGTCGGGCCGCGATCGCAGTGTCTCTGCTGTTCTGTGTTGCAGTGGGAGCGAATGCGGCGGACGAATTCGCCGGCGTGTGGCTCGGGCCGCTGATCAGCAAAGTTCCGTGCGGGAGCGAAACCGGCACTGCCACCTTCATCATCTCAGTGTCGATGAGCCTGACCCAGACCGGCTCGACAGTCAGCGGAAACGGCACGTTTGCAAGGCAGATCATCGACTTCGCGCAGTGCATACCCACGGGGGGCATCGACACGCAGCCGTTCTCGGTCAGCGGCACTGCGAACGGATCGAGTCTCACCGTCCCCCTGAGGATTCAGAGCGCTGACGGCACGATCGCGATGAACGTCGCCGGTTCCTCGATGAGCATGTCGTTGTCGTTTCCAGGCTCACCGTTTACGGCCGACGGAACTCTGAGCAGGGCCGGCGGGGGCGGCCTTACCGGCACGTACGAGGGGACCTACACCTCCACACTTTCGCCGTGCAACGGCAAACTGCCGCTTTTCACGTACACCGGCAACCTGACGTTGACGCTCATTCAAGCGGGCGACTCGATTACAGGAGCCGAAACGACCTTCGGCGACAAGCGTGACAATCTGGATTCGAACGGCACGTGCACCATCAAGGATGTCGGTTCGACGACGAATACGGTCTCAGGAAGGGTGACTGGCTCGATACTTACACTGACCTTCGAGAGCAACCGCAGTAACACATTCACCGCAAACGTTTCCGGGAACACGATCAGCGCGACAGTTGCCGGCGAGTTTGCAGGAGAAGTCACCACTTTCACGGTGACGCGCACGTCCACCACGCCACCCGTCCCTCAGCTCATCCGTTTCTCCGCGACACCGTCGTCCGTCGCCGCAGGCCGCTACGCAACACTCTCATGGGCGGTCGCGAACGTCGCGACCGTGACGATCGACAACGGCGTCGGCTCGCAGCCGGCCAGCGGATCGATCACGGTTTCGCCGTCCCGCTCGACGACGTACACGCTCACGGCAACAGGCGCCGGCGGGTCGGTCACCGCCACTACGACCGTCACCGTCACCGGCGTCGGGCCGCGCGTCGTCGCTGCAACGTTGCCTGCCGGAATGCTTCTCGCCACCGGCGAGACCGGCGCGACTGACAGCTTCACCGTCGCGAATGTCGGGACGGACGCCGCGAACGTGTCTCTTGCCAAGAGCGGAAACTTCTTTTCGATCTCGCCCGAGTCGTTTGTGCTGCAGCCTCGCGCGAGCCAGTTGATTGCGATCACCGCGACCGCGCAGCCGGCTGTCACCGACAACGGGACGATCACCGTCAATGGAGACGGCGTCGTTACCGGCGGGATCACAGTGCGCGTGCGTCTTCTCGTTGCGTCGCCGCCGGCGGGAACCGTGAGACTCGCGCCGTCAACCGCCCGCATCGATGTTGCTGCGCCTGCTGGCCAGAGTCCTTCCGGCGTCGCCCCGTTCACCAACAGTGGCTCCGCTCCCATGACCGGGATCGCAGTATCCGACGTTCCGTGGATCGTTCCCGAGAACGGCCCGATCACGATCAACCCGGGCGAGACGAAGAACGTCACGTTTTCGATCGAGCCATCGCGCCGCCCCGATGCCGACTCGTTGTTCGGTGGCGCGACAGGGTCGATGTCCCTCCGGTTCCTCGGCCGATCGACCGCCACGAACGCCGTGACGAACGCGGTCACCCCGAACTCGACGGTCAGCGTGTCGATCGTGCATGTCGTGAAGCCCGGGACGTCATCGGGCTCACCGCCGCCGCTGGAAGCGAACGAGCTGGCGCTGCTGATCCCATCACACGGATCGACTGAAGGAATCCAGGCGGATCTGTATCTTTCGAACCGCGCCGCGTCGCCGTTGTCGAACCTGAAGCTCTTCCTCAGCCAATCGTTGCAGATCGCATCGCTTCCGTCTCTCGGCGCCAACCGGTCGGTCTCGCTTCCTTCCGTCTCTACGAGCATCTTCGGGGTCGACGCGGGCGGAAGCCTGATGCTGCGCGGCAGTGAGGGCACTGCGGGAACGCTGTCGGTCGCTGCCGTGCGCATCGTGAATCCCACCGGATCGGCGGCGTACACGTCGTCGATCCCGGTGTTCCGTTCCAGCGGCGGCGTCGGTCCCGGAGGGACGATCGTTCTCTCAGGCGTCGAGCGGAGCGCGAACGCCCGCACGACCGTCGTGGTTCAGGAACTGAGCGGCAACCCAGGAAGCGTTTCGCTGCAGGCCTATGACGAGAATGGCGCGGCGCTCGGAGCCAGCGGGTCGATCGCGCTCGGCGCGTTCTATTCGCAGACTGATAACGCGCTGGCTGTCGTCGAAGGGTCGCGATCGATCATCATCACGAACACCGGAACCGGCGGAGGGCGGATCAATGCGTACGCGCGTGTTCGCTCCAATTCAACGGCGGACACCTGGATCATCACCGACACCTCACTGGAGGCAGACTCAGACTCGATGATCATGCCGACGATCTCCACCGCGCTGACGCCAGGACAGACCGACATCTTCGTGACGAACCGAAGCGCGTCGACCGTCAGCGCCACGTTGAACGCATTCCATGAGTCGACGCGGCGCCGTGCCGTCAGGTCGAATGCGGCAGGCGCCGCTCATTCGGACGCGTTGCAGCAGTGGACCATTCAGCCGCGAGAGACGAAACGGGCGACCGTCACGCCGACCAGCGGTTATGTTCAACTCACCGGCCCGGCGGGAGCGCTCAGCGTTTCGGCGCGCGTGACGCTGACGTCCACCGGCGAATCCTTCGGCAGCGCCCTGCCGCCTCTTCCCGCCGCGTCGGCGCAGAGCCTCGGGGAGCTGAAGCGCTTCGGCGGCGTCGGCGACGCATCGGCTGCCACAGTCGCCGCCGGAACGACCGCGACCTACCGCTCATCGCTGATCGTGATCGAGACCGCGGGCGAGAGCGCGACTCTGCGCGTGACCCTCTCATTCTCATTGCCGGCAGGCCTTGCGCTCACCTCGCAGGCGGTCGTGTCGAAAGAGCTCATCCTCGCGCCGAATCAGATTCGCGTCGTGCGCGACCTCGCGCGGAGCATCATCGGACCGCAGCGCGATTCGTTCGCCGATCTGCGCGACATGCAGGTGGACGTCGAAGTGGTCGGCGGCGGCGGAACCGTCCTCTCGTACATCGAGTCGACCGATAACGGAACAGGTGATGTTGTGATTCGGCCCGAATAGGCGGAGTCTGCCTTCATTGTCCAGCGATACACTCTCCGGATGACGTTCACCTTTGTCACCGCCGGGGAATCGCACGGGCCGTCGCTCACGATCATCGTGACCGGCATGCCGGCCGGCGTGATGCTCGACCGCGACCGCATCAACCGCGATCTCGCACGCCGGCAGCACGGCTACGGGCGCGGCGGGCGGATGAAGATCGAGCACGACACGATCGAGATCACCGGCGGCGTCCGCGGTGGCGAGACCCTCGGCTCTCCGATTGCCATGACGATCCGCAACGCTGACTACGAGAACTGGCGTGGGGCGATGGACGTCTGGTCGGTCGATGAAGCGGAAGCGAAGAAGCGCCGCGTTCACGCGCCGCGTCCTGGGCACGTCGATCTCATCGGGGGCATGAAGTACAACCGCCGCGATCTGCGCGACGTGCTCGAGCGCGCCTCCGCGCGGGAGACCGCGGCGCGCGTCGCCGCCGGCGCGATCGCGAAGGAACTGCTGCGCGCCTTCGGCGTCGAGATCCGCTCCGGCGTCATCAGTCTCGGCGACGCCGGCGATCCGGAGTATTCGCCAACGTGGGACGAGCTGACCGCCGTCTCTGATGACTCGCCGTTCCGCGCGGTGCGTTCTTCGGACGAGGCGCAGATGACCGCCGCCGTCGATGCCGCGCGCGAATCGGGCGACACGCTCGGCGGCACGATCGTCGTCGCCGCTCACGGCGCTCCGGTCGGCCTCGGCAGCTACGTGCAGTGGAACGAGAAACTCGACGGCCGGATCGCGCAGGCAATTCTGTCGATTCACGCCGTGAAAGGGATCGCGATCGGCGACGGCATCGCGGGCGCACGGCGGTCCGGCACCGAGGTGCACGACGCGATTTACCACTCCGCGTCTCGCGGCTACTACCGCGAGAGCAATCGCGCAGGTGGCCTCGAAGGGGGCGTCACCAACGGCGAAGACCTCGTCGTTCGCGCATTCATGAAACCGATCTCGACGACCCGCCGCGGCGTCGCCTCCGTCGATATCGAAACGCGCGAGCCGCATCGCTCCCAATGGGAACGCAGCGACATCACCGCGGTCCCCGCATGCGGTGTGGTGTGCGAAGCCATGATCGCCGTGGTGCTGGCAGGGGCGATGAGGGAGAAGTTCGGAGGGGACTCGCTGGGGGAGATGTCCGCTAACCACAAGGCTTACTCGCGAGGATTGGACGCGTACTGACGCACACGCCCATCCTGAGCGAAGCGAAGGATCTACTGATAGCGCTGGCGATGCATTTGTTCTTCGTCTACATCATGAGCAACCGTGCGCACCGACTGTACGTTGGCATGACCGGCAATCTGCCTCGCCGCACGTTTGAGCATCGCGAGAAACTCTTCGAGAACGCGTTCACCGCGAAATACAACTTCTACAAACTCGTGTACTTTGAAACCCACGACACGTACGCCGTCGCGATCGCGCGAGAGAAGGCTCTGAAGGGATGGAAGCGCGACCGAAAGGTTGCCTTGATTCAGGAGAAGAACCCGCATTGGAAGGATTTGTCGAAGTCATGGCACGAGGCACTTGCTGCGCGATGAAGTCATCCGCGTTCTTACATCAGAAGATCCTTCGCTCCGCTCAGGATGGGGGACGATGAGAAGCCTCTTCCCCATCACCAACCACCTCGTCTATTTCAATCACGCAGCCCTCGGGCCGCTCTCAACACGCGCGTTCGACGCGATGCAGTCGCATGCCAAGGACCAGCGCGATTTCGGCGCGCTCCATTGGCGCGCCTGGTACGAGGAATACGACAAGCTGCGGGCTTCTGCCGCGAAACTGATCGGGAGCACGCCGAAAGAGATCGCGATCCTGAAGAACACCTCCGAGGCGATTTCGTTCGTAGCGCAGGGGCTCAGGTGGAGAGAGGGCGACAACGTCATCACGACCGACATCGAGTTCCCGTCGAACTTCGTGCCGTGGACGCGGCTCAAGAAGCGCGGAGTTGAAACGCGGATCGTGAAGAGCACGAACGGCGCGTACGAGCCGCACGACATCGAAACACTCATCGACGCGCGCACGCGCCTCGTCAGCGTCACATCCGTCGCGTTTCACAATGGCTTTGCCCCCGACCTCGTCGCGATCGGCGAGATCTGCGCGCGTCGCAACGTTCTCTTCTGCGTCGATGCGATTCAGAGCCTCGGCATGCTGCCGATGGATGTCCGCCGCGCGAAGATCTCGTTCCTCGGCGCCGACGGGCACAAGTGGATGTGCGGTCCCGAGGGGGCGACTATTTTCTATGTGGCGGCCGAGCATCTCGAGGAGCTCGAAGTACTCGAGGATGGCTGGACCAACATCGAGCGGCGCGGAAAGTTCATCGGCAGTCCCGACGAGCTCCTGCCGGACTCGCGGCGTTTCGAGGCGGGCACGCTGAACACCAACGGGATCTACGGTCTTCGCGCGGCGATCGATCTGCTGCTCGAGGTGGGGATCGACGATATCGGACGAGAGGTCGTCCGTCTCGCGAACCATCTCGCTGAACGGCTCGAGGGGCTCGGCTACCGGATCGCGAGTCCGCGTCCGCTGCGCTCGGGGATCGTCGCGGCGACTCCACCAACCGTAGAGTCGAACACACTGTTGCGAATTCACAGGATCCTCGAGGAGAACGGCGTCGTCTGTTCGCCGCGCGAAGGGATGCTCCGGTTCGCGCCTCATTTCTACAACGACGAGAGAGACATCGCGCGGGTGATCGAGGTCCTCTCGAAGGTGTAGAAAGCTTGACCGGCGTGCGGGCGCGCCGCATCATCATTTCATGTCCATCGTTCTCGCCGCGCTGCTCGCGCTGGCCGCAGGTCTGCTGATCGGATTCCTCGCCGCGCGAGCGCGTCATGCTCCGCTGACCGCCCGCGCCCTTGCCGAAGCGGAGATGGCGCGGCGCGAGCGGGAGAAGAGCGAGGCTGTGCTCGCGCAGATGCGCGTCCGCGTCGAGCAGTCGCAGCGCGCGCAGGCTGTTGCCGACACGCGCGTCGCTGAGGCCGAGAAACTTCTCCAGAACCACGAGCAGTTGCGCAAACAGATCGAGGACAGCTTCAGCGCACTCGCGCAGCGCGCGTTCCAGTCGGTCGGCGAGACACTCGTGCAGATGAACAAGACGCAGGTCGACGGCTCGCTGAACACGAACAAAGTCGAGCTCGACTCACTGCTTCTTCCGCTGCGGCAGATGCTCGACACCTATCGCGGCGAAGTCGTGAAGAGCGAGAGCGCGCGCAACGAGAGTTACGGCGGGCTGCAGGAACAGATCCGCGGGCTGCTGACCGTTCAGGAGTTCGCGCAGCGCGAGGCCTCGCGGCTCGCGAACGCGCTGCAGTCGCCGACGATCCGCGGCTCATGGGGAGAGATCACGCTCCGCCGATGCGTCGAGCTTGCCGGCATGACCGAGTACTGCGACTTTTTCGTGCAGGAGACGTTCGAGTCAGAGGAAGGACGCCGGCTGCGTCCCGACATGCTCATCCGCCTGCCGACGAAACGCGTCATCGCCGTCGACTCGAAGGCGCCGATGACCGACTACGCGGCCGCGGCGCAGACGGTCGACGAGAAGCAACGCATCGATCTGCTCGCCGCCCACACGCGCACGCTCAAGCGCCACGTCGACGCGCTCAGCCGCAAGGAGTACCAGTCGGCGATCGGCGAGACGCTCGATTTCACCGTCATGTTCGTCCCGGGCGAGCAGTTTCTCTTCGCCGCCGATCAGGAACTCTTCGACTACGCCGTGCAGAAGAAGGTCTTCCTCGCGTCGCCAATGATTCTTCTCCCGATGCTGCGCGCCGTCCACGCCGGATGGAAAGCGGAGAAGACCGAAGAGAACGCCAAGAGGATGCATGACGCCGGTGTGGACCTCTTCAACCGCTTCGTTCGCGTGATGGAGCTCGTCTCCGAAGTCGGCGCACGCCTCGGCAAGACCGTCGAGAAATACAACGAAGCCATCCGCTCGATCGACAGCCGCCTCTGGCCCAAAGGCGAAGAGATGCAGCGCATGGCCGGCAGCGGCAAAGAACTCGCGTCCCTCGACCAGCTCGAAGCCGTCCCCATGCAGTCGTCGAAGCTCCGCCTCACGATGCAGGGAGAAGAGGACGGGGTGGTGGTGCCGATACAGAAGTGATTCGACTTCAACATTCAACATTTAGCATTCAACATTCCCGTCTCCCTCGCGTTCAGAACCGAAATGTTGAATGTCGAATGCCTCGACCCTCTACCCTCCATCAAGCTATACTCCGCCCCCTTATGACCTCCCTTCGAGAGAACGAGTCGGCGATTTCGGTCGACTCGCGGCTTTGGCTCGGCTCGTCAGCCGATCGTCGTCGTCGATAACTACGACTCCTTCACCTACAACCTGGTTCAGCAGATCGAGCGGCTCTCGCAGCGGCCGGTGGCCGTGGTGCGCAACGACGCATTCGATCCCGACGCGCTGATTGCGTCGGATCCGGCCGGCATCGTGATCTCGCCAGGGCCCGGCACTCCTGCGCGCGCCGGACGGGTGCTCGAGTTGATTCGCGCGAACGAGTCGATCCCACTCCTCGGCGTCTGCCTCGGGCATCAGGCGCTCGCGGAGGCGTTCGGCGGGAAGGTCGTGCGGGGCGAGTTGCCGGTGCACGGAAAGGTGACCGAAGTGCAGCACTGCGGAGAACGGTTGTTCGAAGGATGTCCGAGGCCGATGCGGACTGCGAGATATCACTCGCTGGTCGTCGAGCGCGAGACGCTTCCCTCTGAATTCACGGTCGACGGCGAAACGGCGGACGGCGTGATCATGGCGATCTCGCACCGGAAGCGGCCGCTATTCGGCATCCAGTTTCATCCGGAGTCGTTCGGGACGATCGATGGCGACCGGCTTATCGTCAATTTCGTCGGAGGTGTCCGATGATCGGCGAGGCGATCAAACGCGTCGTAGGCGGCGAGCATCTCGATCGCGAAACGATGTATCGCGTCTTCTGCGATCTGATGGACGGGAGTGCGAGCGACGCGCAGAAGAGCGCGCTGCTGATCGCACTGCGGATGAACGGGGAGACCGCTGAGGAGATCACCGGCGCCGCGACCGCGATGCGCGAGCGGGTCACGCCGCTCGAGGTCGACCGAAGCAACCTCGTAGACACATGTGGAACAGGCGGCGACGGGCTCGGCACGTTCAACATCTCGACCGTTGCGGCAATCGTCGCAGCGGGGGCGGGAGCCAATGTCGCGAAGCATGGCAACCGCGCCGTC
>JAENWF010000092.1 GCA_016650215.1 Thermoanaerobaculia bacterium | reverse complement strand
CATGGAGTTGTGGCGGCGGGCGCCTCGCCCGCCGTTCTTTTGCCACCACCCCGTCCTAGCCGGCGGGCGAGGGCGCCCGCCGCCACACAGATTCAGAGTGTCGCGAGATCGGAAAATACGAAAACGGAATCCGATAGGACAAACATCACCCTCCTCCGTTCGCTCGTTGTTGCGGGCTGATTTTCTTTCGTCTACAGTCGCCCGCGCATGACGACAACTCGACTTCCCAAGCCGTCTTCCGGCACACGCATCGGTTTCGAGAAGGGCCGTATCGTCGTTCCAGACGATCCGATCATTCCATTCATCGAAGGTGACGGCACCGGCGCCGACATCTGGCGCGCGACGCAATACGTCCTCGATGGCGCTGTGAAGAAGATCTATGGCGGGAAGAAAAAGTTCGCCTGGTATGAGGTTTACGCCGGCGACAAGGCGGTTGCGAAGCTCGGCGAAGTGCTCCCGCAGGAGACGCTCGACGCGCTCGCCTTCTACCGCGTCTCAATCAAAGGACCCCTCGCAACGCCGGTCGGCGGCGGGATCCGCTCGCTGAACGTCACAATGCGACAGGTCCTCGATCTCTACGCATGTGTTCGTCCCGTTCGCTACTACGCCGGCGTGCCCTCGCCTGTCCGTGAGCCGGAGAGAGTCGATATGGTGATCTTCCGCGAGAACACGGAAGACGTCTACGCAGGCATCGAATGGCCGGCCGGAAGCGAGGGCGCGAACAAGCTCATCGACTTCATAAACCGGATGGACGGTCAGCGCGCGAAGATCCGAGAACGCTCGGCGATCGGCATCAAGCCGGTGTCGGAGTTCGGCTCGAAGCGTCTCGTGCGCAAGGCGATCGAGTACGCGATCGCGTCCAAACGTGACTCGGTGACGCTCGTACACAAAGGCAACATCATGAAGTTCACCGAGGGAGCGTTCAAGGATTGGGGCTACGAGGTAGCGCGCGAGGAGTTCGGCAGCGTGACAATCACCGAGGCCGACCTCGGCGGCGCGAAACCGGACGGAAAGATCGTGATCAAAGACCGGATCGCCGACTCGATGTTTCAGCAGGTTCTGCTGCGGCCTTCCGAGTATTCGATCATCGCGACGACGAACCTCAACGGCGACTATCTCTCCGACGCGCTCGCTGCGCAGATCGGCGGTCTCGGCATCGCTCCCGGCTCGAATGAATCGGATGAGGTCGCGATCTTCGAGGCGACGCATGGAACCGCGCCCAAGTACGCCGATCAGGACGTGATCAATCCCGGCTCGCTCATCCTCTCCGGCGTCATGATGCTCCGCCACCTCGGCTGGACCGAAGCCGCAGATGCGGTCGAGTCGGGAATGGCGAAGACGATCCTGCAGAAGAAGGTCACGTACGACCTCGAGCGGATGATGAAGGGCGCAACGAAGGTCAAGACCTCCGAATTCGCCAAGCACATCGTCGACAACATCTAGAACGGACCGGTTCTGTGTGGCGGCGGGCGCCCCCGCCCGCCGCTTCGTGCCCCCACCCCGCAGCACTAGCCGGCGGGCGAGGCGCCCGCCGCCACACAGAGGCCATCCTCAATCGCGCTCGAATAACGATCGTCTTCCTGACGGGGACACGATCACGCTTCTGCAGCGCGCCAGGCGAGGAACCAGGGGTCTCTGCGGCCAAAGCGGGTACCGAGGGCGACTCCGATTCCGAAGATCGACGCGACGCTCCAGGTCAGCGTACCGATGACCGGGATCATGCGGATGGCGCCGAGGATCACGACACCGATGACGACCATCGCGAGATCGCCGCGAAGCCACTTGCGGCTCGTGAGCTGTTCGCGTGTCTTCGCTCCAGCGACGAGCGTACCGATTGCGTGAAAGACCGCGACCATGCCGTAGATCTTCGTGAGCACGCCGAACACCGCGAGCGCAGCGAGCAGCGGAATACCGACCAGGTATTGAATCAGATAGCTGAACACAATGGCCGTCAGCACGAAGCTCGTAAATGCAACGAGGCCGAGCGCGAAGCAGTGCAACGCACTCGAGCGGATCTCGACAGAGGAGAGGCGGATCTCCCGTCCCGAAAGCAGAGTCAGCAGGATGGCAGCGATGATCCAGAGGAAAAGAAGCGAGAGGGCGATCGCCTTCGAGGTGATCGACGCCGCCGCTCCTTCCACGCTCGCGAGCGCGTAGACCCGTCCGCCGACGCGCCCGGTCGCGTTCGACACCGTGCCACCGGCATAGATCACGTTCCCGTTCACGCGCCCCGCGCCGGAGAAGCGAACGTCGCCGCCGAACACGAGCAGATCGCCATCGATGACATCCTGCACGTCCGCGGAGCCACTGAACACCTGCACGCTGCCTGACACCGGTTTCGAGATGAGCGCGTTGCGATTGAATGCGTAGCTGTCCGTCGCGATGCCCATCGGCGCGCGGCGCACGTCGCCGATGGCACCGGTCGGGAGGATCAGCGCGGCCGTCGCGACGAGTGCCGCGATGACGATCACCGGCATCAACAGGCGCCTAAACATCGATTCCTTTCGGCGAACGCCGCAAGAGCAGGAACAGGACCGCATTCACGATCACGAATGCGACCCCGACCGCGATCTGCCACGGGCCAGGCGCATTCTGAACCGCGCCGCCCGCGAGCCGGAGTATCGAGGCCATCAGATCCGCCGACGGAACGTTGTTTCGGATCACATTGATGAAACCGCCGAGCGGAGACTGCCCGGCCATCGCAAACAATGCTGCGGCGATGGCGACGATCCCGAGCGCGATTCCGAGGATCAGCGGCCAGGGGCGGTGCGAGGCTTCTTCCCACGGAGCCAGCGGAAGCACTTCGAGCTTCACGCCACGATTCGCGACCACGTCATTGAGCTCGCCGAAGAGCGTGCGGCACTCCGCACACTCGGCGAGATGCGCCGCGTGTGCTTCCGGATCCTCGAGGTACCGCTGGCAGTTCTCGCTCTTCATAAGGGCTCGACGAATGAATCGAGCGCATCCTTAAGCAGATTTCGCGCTCGAAACAGTTTGTTCTTTACGGTTCCGAGGGGAAGCTTCTTCATCGAAGCGATCTCCTCGTACGACATCTCGGCAAAGTGACGAAGCTGAATGAGCTCGCGGTAGTCGGCCGGCAATTTCGCGACCGCCGTATCGATCGCGGCGCTGAGCTGCTTGTTCTTCAGCGCGCGATAGGGTGAGATGCCGCCATCGGGGAACTCGCGCTCTTTCGGTCCGCCGTCGTCATCTCCCGATGCCTGCCTCGTGAGTGACACCTCGGAAATACTCTTCTTGCGCAGCGCGTCGATCGCGCTGTTCTGCGCGATGCGGAAGAGCCACGTCGAGAATTGGTACTTCGGATCGTACCGGTCGAGCGCCAGATAAACCTTCACGAATATGTCCTGCGCGAGATCGTGGGCGTCCTCGTACCGGTGGGTGATCCGGTAGACGTAATTGATGACCCGTTTCTGATAACGAGCCACCAGTTCCGTGAACCGGTCACGGTCTCCCCCGAGGATCCGCTCAACCAGTGTGCGGTCGTCGAGTTGCTCACGCTCTGCCATTCTCTGTACGGTTCCGAGACCGGAAGGTTTATCCCGGCCGGGCGATGATAACGTCTCCCTGCGATGATCGAAATCCTTGATCTCACAAAGAAATACGGCGATTTCACCGCTGTCGACGGGCTGAGCCTGTCGGTCGCAAAGGGTGAGATCTTCGGCTTTCTCGGTCCGAATGGCGCCGGGAAGACCACGACGATCCGGATCCTCGCCGGACTCTCGCTTCCCACCGCGGGCGTTGCACGGATCGGGGGCATCGATGTGGTGGCCAATCCGGTCGCGGCGAAACGGCTCACGGGATATGTTCCTGATCGCCCATACCTGTACGAGAAGCTGACAGGACGTGAGCTCCTTCGTTTCGTCGCCGACCTCTATTCGAAGGACTGGCGTGAATGCGAGCCGAAGGCGCTCGAGCTGCTGCGCTACTTCGAGCTCGCCGACTGGACCGACGCGCGGATCGAGAACCTTTCGCACGGCATGAAGCAGAAGCTCGTGATCGTGTCGGCCCTCGTGCACGATCCGACGGTTCTCATCGTCGACGAGCCGATGGTCGGACTCGATGCACTCGCGCAGCGCCAGGTCAAACTTCTCTTTCGCAAGCTTGCCGACGAAGGGAAGACGATTTTTCTGACGACGCACACGCTCTCGGTCGCCGAGGCCGTCTGCGACCGGATCGCGATTCTGAAGCGGGGACGCATCATCGCAAGCGGAACGACCCTGGAGCTGAAGGAAGCTGCGGGAAGTCCGGGAAGCGCGCTGGAAGATGTGTTCCTGGAGCTGACGTACGAGTGAGTCATGAAGCAACGGCTCGATGAAGTCCGCGATCGTCATCGCGACGATGCTCTCGGCCGCGGCTTCAATCCTCGCGACGTTGACCTTCTGCTGAGCGATATTCTCGGACGGAAGTTGAGCTGGATCGTCGCGCATGGTGACGAGTTGATCGACTCTGCACCGTTGGATGTGCTGCTTGCGCGCCGTTACGGGGGCGAACCGCTGCAGTACATCCGCGGAAGGACCGAGTTCTATTCGCGCGAGTTTCTCGTCGATTCGCGCGCACTCATTCCACGGCCGGAGACCGAGATTCTCGTCGAGACGGCGTTGCAGTTTGCACCGCGCAACGGTCTCGTGATCGACATCGGGACCGGCAGCGGTTGCATCGCGATCACCATCGAACGCGAGCGACCCGATCTTCGTGTGATTGGTGTCGACGTTTCGATGGCGGCGCTGGCGCTCGCGGCGACCAACCGCGCGAGTCTCGCCTCGCATGCTCTGCTCGCCGCTTCCGACATCCTCACCTCGATTCGGGCACACGCCGATCTCATCGTCTCGAACCCACCCTACATCCCGGCGCGAGAGGTGGAGAGTCTCGAGGTGGAAGTTCGCGAACACGAGCCGCGCATCGCGCTGACTCCCGGTTCTCGCGGAACCGAGGCGATCGAGCAGATTCTCGAGCAGGCGCGCGGCGCACGTGTGATCGTCGAGATGGGATTCGGACAGGAGCAGGCGGTTCGCGATGTCGCCGCGGCGCAACGGTACGTGGTCGATGAGATCATTCCCGACCTCGCGGGCATCCCGCGAGTCGTCATACTATCGCCGCATGCCTAACACCGATCGGTGCCTCTTCTGCCGCATCGTCACCGGCGAGATCGTCGCGAAGAAGGTCCATGAGGACGATGAGGTCGTCGCATTCAACGACATCAACCCGCAGGCCCCGACGCACGTTCTCGTGATTCCGCGCAAACACATACCGACGCTCGACGACCTGACCACTGCTGACACTTCGATCGCCGGAACCTTGATGGTCCGCTCCGCGCAGATCGCGCGCAACCTCCACCTGAGCTCCGACGGCTATCGCGTGGTCATCAACACGGGCGAAGCCGCCGGCCAGACCGTCTTTCACATCCATGCGCACATCCTCGGTGGCCGCAACTTCGGATGGCCGCCGGGGTGAATGAGTGACGCGTGACGCGTGACGAGTGACGCGTGACGAGTGACGAGTGGGGACGAAAAGCCACCGGCTGAAGCCGGCGCCACGTCGTGCATGGCTCGTGGCGGCATTCGCGAGCTCGTCACGCGTCACTCGTCACGCGTCACCGACTCACCCTCAAGCCGTCGGCGGTACTCGGAAGCGTGTACCCGAGAACGTGATGCTGCGCGTTCCCTTCTTCTTCACGCTTTTGCGGCGCGTCAGGAAGTCTTCCTTCGCCTCCGCGAGCGTCGACGGCACGTATGTCGCCCCGGCCCCGAGCGTCTTGCCGCGATCGCGTGAGAAGCCGGAACCGCCTGCGACCACCGTCAGATCGGGAAAGCTCGACGAGACGAGACCCAGCAGATTGAATCCCTGATCGAGGTGATCGGCGTTCGAGCACGATATGAATACCGCCTCGGGCTTCACCTCGCTGATGAATGACACGAGCTCGGGCTCCGGAAGATCGGTGAAGTAGTCGACCGAGTAGCCCTCGCTGCGCAGCAGTTGCGTCAGCATGAGCGTGCCGAGTGAGAGACGCTCGCCCGCGACAGAGACCGCGACGATGTGCCGCTCGGGATCGGGAATCCCGGCGTTGCGATCGCCGAAGCGGATGATGAGCTCGCGGATCACGTCCTTGATGAAGTGATCGTTGGCCTGGCTGATCCGTTTCCGCTCGATCTCTTCCTGCGCAAACGTCAGCGTCGGAATGAAGAGCTCAGTGAACATTTCCTCCATCGCGGAGGAATCGGCCTGACGGTCGGCGATCGCGATTGCGCCGCTGCGGTCGCGCAGAAGTAGACGGTTGTAGAAACTGAGGTAACCCTCGAGCGGGTCTTCGCTGCCGAACATGATCGAAAACATCCGGAGCGCAGGGATGAACTCGCCGGCGACAGTCAGGCAGACCGTGATCGGCGTAGCGAGCAGCAGTCCGACCGGGCCCCACATCCAGCCCCAGAAAATCGCAGCGATGAGCAGCGCGACCGGCGAAACACCGACCCGATGCCCGACGACGATCGGCTCGATGAATCCGCCGATGAGCTGATCGCTGAAAAGGAACAGACCGAGAACCGCGAGTGCAGGGACCCAGTTCGGAAATACCGCGAGCGCGAGGAACGTCGGGAACGCCGCGCTGAGCACGGCGCCGATGTAGGGGATGAACCGGAGAAGTCCCGCGAGCACTCCCCACAACGCCGCATGAGGCACCTGCAGCAGCCAGAGACCGAGACCGATGAGGATGCCGAAGCTGACATTCACCGCCGCGATCGTGAGCAGATAGCGGCTGATACGCTGCGAAGTCTCACCGATGGCCTGCGTCGTCACCGTGACGTGCGCGCGACCCGCGAGACGGAGGAACTTGTCACGCAGTTGCTGGCGGTCGCGAAGCAGGAAGAAAACGAGGACGATGATGAGGAATGATGCCGCGACTCCCTCGATCGTCGGCGCGACCTCCTCGTAGCGCTCGCCAAGCGTCTTCCGCTCCGGAATGACGCGCACCTTGAGGTCCGCCTGTTCCTTCTTCTCGCGAGCCTCGGCGACCCGCAGCAGCGTCCGCTCGAAGACGTCGATCGTCCCGCCGGAGCTCTTTCCGAGCCAGCGGAGTTTCTGCTCGATGTGCCCGGTCGCAACGGTTTGCGTCAGCTCCAGCGCGACGGCGTTGAACTGCTGATAGATCCACCAGCCGCCGAACCCGAGCGTCGTAATCGTGAGTCCGAGCGCGAGCGTGATCGCCCCCCCGCGGCGGAGAAACGTCCGTTCGAGCACGCCGACGATCGGAGTCAGCAGGAAGGCGAAGAGGATCGCCAGCGCCACCGGGACGACGACCGGCTTCGAGAGATAGAGGACCGCGATGACGATGACGCTCGCGATGAGAATGCGCGCAGTCGACTGCCGCCGCTCCGCCGCAGCCCGCTTGTCGGTCGGAATCTCTCCGGGACTCGTTCGCCGCATCGAAAGCGTTCGGTCGAGCGGGCCAGTATCTTCGTCGTCAGGCAACACGCGGAAGAGTCTAATGCAGGCTCTGGTCCTGCTCCCCCGACAACCCTGAGCGAAGCGAAGGGTTGCGCTTCAACCCTGAGCGAAGCGAAGGGTCTACTGAGAGCACGGGCCACACATTTGCCAAAAGGCGCGAGCGTCCCTCGTGCTATCAGGAGATCCTTCGCCGTCTTCGCGGCTCAGGATTGAACCCGACCGCGGCTCAGGATGCAGAGGGCACCCAGCGAAGAATCGGATTCCGCGCCGCTCTCGCTTCATCGAGTCTTCGCACCGGCGTGGTGTGCGGCGCGCTGCGAACCAGCTCCGGGCGCTCTTCGCATTCCTGCGCGATTGCGATCATTGCGTCGCAGAAGGCGTCGAGCTCTTCCTTCGGCTCGCTCTCGGTCGGCTCGATCATGAGCGCGCCGGAGACGATCAGCGGGAAGTAGATCGT
>JAENWF010000091.1 GCA_016650215.1 Thermoanaerobaculia bacterium | reverse complement strand
TACAATCTCGCTCTTGCGATTCCTCGGTATCGGGAAGGGGAACGATCTCGCCGATATGTACCTGCGCCTCCAGACGCAGGGGCATGAGGTCCGTGTCTATCGCTCCGACGAAGAGGCGCACGACATCTTCGCCGGCATGCTCACTTTCATCGACGACTGGCAGCGCGAGCTCGAATGGGCGCGCGACGGGATCCTGATCTTCGAAGGCCTCGGCTGGGGCGAGACGCAGGATCGTCTCCGCCGTGAGGGGTTCAACGTCATTGGTGGTGGCGCGCTCGGCGACCGCCTCGAGACCGATCGCGCCTATGGACAGAATGTCCTTCGCGATATCGGACTCCAGACGGTCGAGACGCATGAGTTCGACGACTTCGCCGACGCGATCCGCTTCGTAGAGAAGACTCGCAGCCGTTACGTGCTGAAATTCAGCGGACAAGGTTTCGCCTCGACGCGCAACTACGTCGGCGAAATGAGCGACGGCGCGGACGTCCTGGCAGTCCTCTCGCTCCAACGCGACCGTTGGCAATACGACGAACGCCCGCACTTCGTGCTGATGGATTTTGTCGACGGCGTCGAAGTCGGCCTCGGCGCATTCTTCAACGGCCGCAACTTCCTCCAGCCGG
This sequence comes from Thermoanaerobaculia bacterium, assembly GCA_016650215.1. Classification (GTDB taxonomy): domain Bacteria; phylum Acidobacteriota; class Thermoanaerobaculia; order Gp7-AA8; family Gp7-AA8; genus JAENWF01. The sequence continues at coordinate 36,870 of JAENWF010000091.1, read as the reverse complement.
CGAATCTCGACTGGGAGCACAAGCGCTTCTTCCCCGGCAATCTCGGCGAGCTGACCGGCGAGATGGGAACGCTCGCAACATACCGCGGCGCGGAGGTGCTTTTCGAGCAAACGCTGAAGCGAATCGAGCCGCTTCTTCGCGAATCCGGCTATGCCGGCTACATCAACTTGAACACGATCGTGAACGAGCGCGGCATTTTTCCGCTCGAGTTCACCTGCCGCTTCGGCTATCCCGGATTCGTGATCCTCGACGCGTTGCACGCGCGGCCGTGGGGCGAGATCTTCGCGAAAATGGTCGAAGGTAAAGACCTCCATCTCCCGACTCACGACGGTTACGCAGTGTGTGTCGTCCTGACCGTGCCGACATTTCCGTACTACCACGGCTACGAGTCGCTCTCGAAAGGGGCGCCGGTTCTCTTCCGCGATTCAATGACCCGGGAGGATCGCGAGCATCTTCACTTCGCCGAAGTGAAGATGGAGGGAAAGCATCTCGTCACGGCGGGCTCGATCGGTTACGTCATGGTCGCGACGGGACGCGGCGCGACTGTTGAAGAGGCGCAGCGGGAAGCCTACGCGCGGGTGCGCAAGGTCGTGATCCCGAATCTTCGCTATCGCAACGACATCGGCCAGCAGTTTCTCGCGCGCGACCGCGAGACGATGATCCGCCTCGGCTACCTGCCGAGGACTTCGCGGTAGCGCGCGAAACATCGCGCGCCGGCGTTGAGTCGCATGAGCGCGCCTTCCGCGATCGGCAATGCGACGCGCGGATCGTCGCGCACGAGCGGTTTCAACACCTCTTCGTTCCACGCGATCGAGTGCTTAACGTCGAGCGTCGCATGCAGCGCGTAGTAGCGGCGCGTGCGGAGCGGGATGCCGAGGCGCTCGAGTCCGTTGCTGACATGAGTCGCGCGGCTGGGCGCCGTCAGTTCGATGGCGCCGAGCGCGCCGACGGAGTGATATGCATACTCGCGGTTTGCAGCGAGACCCATGAGGAGGTTGCCGATCGCGACCGCCTCCCACGCGATCTCGTGACTCTTCGATTCGAGACGGAGATCGGACGCGAGGCGGTCGAGCATCGGCCCGTGCATGCCGGGCTCCTTCCCGCGCCCCATCTCATCCCAGTAGTTGCGCGCCATCTCGAGCTTGGCGCGGACAGGAAACCTGAGTTGAGTGAGCGCGACGAGGTCGTCGAAGCCGGCCTCGCCTGCGACTTCCTGCGAGAGAAACCATCCGATCTCTTCGCGGTTTGCTGCAGTGGCAAGCCAGGGAAAGAGCGGGTCGTTCTGCCCGGGCCCGAACTCGCGCAGCGATTCGAACCAGGAGATGAACGCTTCCACGTCACGAGGAGCGGATGCGGCGCGCTCAGCGACGGCAGCCCGCTCGGCTTCGAGAAACGCGCGCTCGAGCTTCCGCAGCTCGACCTCTTTTTCCAGCGATAGGGCGGGACCGTCGAGGCGAGGCGAAAGGCGGGCCTCGTTCAAACGGCTGAGTCTGCTTTGCGCTTCCTCGGCCCGCCGTGGGACGGATACCTCCAGAGGCGGAAGGACTGCTGCACTCATTTCGTACTCTCCACAAACCCTCTTTGCATGTGGCGGGCCCGGCAAGCACGGCCGATTTAGAACTTTCTGACATCGAGCGCGACGACGGCAATGCGGTCGACTTCCGCGTAAACCGGGCGTTCGAGCTCCTCGCCGAAGACGTCCGGGTCGATCTCTTCGTAATGTGTGCGGAGTTTCGCGGAACTGAGGATTGGCGCGACAGAATCACGAAACGAATCGCGCCCGGCGACGATCGCAGAAGCGGTGTAGAGGATGAGGCGTCCTCCGTAGCCGAGACGGTCGATCGCCTGGCGAACGATCTCGACGGAGAGCGCCTCGCCGAAGCGTCCGCCGCCGTCACGGTACGTGCGAGCGAGGTCGTCGATCAGGTACGGTGGATTCGAGACGACGAGGTCGATCTCGCCGTCGACGTCGTGGAGGACATCCGACTTCATGATCCGCACGTTCTCGATGCCGTTGATCGCTGCATTGATGCGCGCGAACCGGAGCGCAGTCTCGTTGATGTCAGTGAGGAGCAGCTCGCGGCAGCCGATGGCAATCGCCAACCCGCCCGCGCCGGTCCCGCATCCGACATCGACCGCGCGCGCCGCGGAAGGCGCGAGCCGGCGGAGAAGAGCGAGGTAGCGATAGGTGTCGGGTCCGAAGAAGACAGCGTCGGAGCCGGTCGTGGGATAGGCGGAGTGGACGAAGAGGAGAGGGCCGCTGGTCGAGAACCGCACGCTGCTTCGAAGCGCGTCCTCCTGACCCTCGACGCATCCAGCCGCCGACATTGCCTCGAGAATCTCGGCGGCGAGAATCTCGCGTGCGAAGGGCCGGGTCCACCCGAATACATCGCGCAGCGATACCGCGTCGCGTTCGCGCGCGTTCACACGGCGATGCGATTCGGGCGTGATCGTCGTGAACTCGTACGCGTGCTCGCGCAGCATCCGGCCAAGGCGAACAAGCGCCTCATCGCGTGCATCCATCAAGCGACGTAGACCGCGCGATACCGCATGAGGCTGACACCAAATGCGATCATGAACACCGGAAGAAGATAGTTGTTCACGTCCGCGACCATCGCGACGGCACTCGTCACATTGCGAAACATGCCGATCAGGCCGGCCAAAGCTGTCGTCAATGCGAGGTAACCCACCCAGCGCGGCATTGTGCTGCCTTCACGCAGCATCGCGCGACCGGAGAGACCGAAGAAGAGACTCACGCACAATTCACCAAGAAACTCTCCGATGTAATTGCCCAGATAGCGGTTGAGGCCCAGAAAGACAGCTTCGATCACAGCGCGCTGCTCGGAAGATTCAGCGACGTACGCTCTCGCCAGTTCCCAATGAATGCTGGGCCAGCGCATCAGTCCGAGCATCATGGCAAGCGCGGTGATCGTGGCGAAAAGCATCGCCACTCGCATGGAACCTTCACCCGTATGTCGCAGTCCGTGAAACGCTGCGACGCCTGCGGGGATCCAGATGAGGGGAAGGAATGCGTAGAAGGCCCACGCGATGCGGCCGCTTGATCCTGTCGCCAACAGCGCAGGCAGAACCGTCGCCGCCGAACCGTCCAGCACGTCTGGATAATTGAACCGGGCAGCCAGATACGCGAACACGGCCATGAATGCGACAGCACCCGCCACGAGAGCGAGGCCACCGGCTCGAATCGTCCCGATGCTTCGCGTGGAATCCTGCGTCGATTGAACCATCACAAGCCTCGGCCGGCTAACGTACCACGCCGTGTGGCTGACGATATCCACACCTGGGCGACGCTGTCTGTTTGTGTGGGAGCGGGCGCCCTCGCCCGCTCGTCAGGACGGGGTGGAACCGCGGCGGGCGAGGGCGCCCGCCGCCACACAAACACACAGACTCCCGGCGCCGGATTCGAGTCATCATGGGTGATGAAGTCTCACCGACCGAGCTAAAGCTTTTTGTGATCTGCATACCGGCGTGACGTCCCCTTCAAATGTTAGCGTCATTGTGTGCCTGCCGGCTCTCCGGCTAATTTGAAAAGCGAGGTGCCCATTGCGAAAGATTCTCTTCGCCGTCCTGTTCATGCTTCCTGCTTCACTCGCCGCACAGAACGTCAGCGTGCGCGTCATGCCTCCCAACAGAGCGCAGTTTCTCCAGTTTCAGCGCTTCGACGTGCGGGTTGAGTTCACCGCCCCCGAAGGCGCGACCCTCGGCGACGTGCGCGTGACGCTCGACGGACGCGACATCACTTCGACCGGCACCACCACGACCACTGCCGCGAACGCGAAGGCTTGGACGTTCCGCAGCATGTACCTCGGCATCCCAGGGGACCGGAGCATCGCCGGCGCCGCTTCGACGACCGGCGGTACGCCAGTGACCGGATCCGCGGTCAGCAAGATCTACGTCCGCACGTGGCGCACGTCGCGTAACACCGCCGGCACTACGACAGTCAGCGCGATCGAGCGCGCGATCGGACTGAAAGCTCCGGCACTTGCTGATGAGAGTTCGGAGATCGCGAACAACCTTCATCTCGGCGCGATTTCGGCGCCGTTCCACCGCAACAAGGCCGACTTCGACGCTCCGCAGGCGCGCGCGAAGAACGTGATCCTCTTCATCGGCGACGGCATGGGCGTGGCCCATCGCACGGCCGGCCGCGTTCTTTCCAAGGGCTACACGCAGGGGAAGGCGAACGGCACGATGGCGATGGATCGCCTGCCGTTCAACGGTCTTCTGATGACGTCGTCGATGGATTCGCTCATCACCGACTCAGCGCCCGGCGCGCACAACTACTCGACGGGAAACAAGACGAACAACGGCATGGAAGGCGTGTTTCCCGACAACACCGCGGTCGAGGATGACAACCCGCGCATCGAGAACCTGCCGGAGTGGATCACGCGTAACTTCGGAATGGTCACGGGCGTCGTCTCGGATGCGTTCATCACGGACGCGACGCCGGCCGCGATGATTGCGCACTCGCAGAACCGCGGAAACGGAACGCTGATCGCGTCGCAGTACATCGACCATGTCGATCAGACCAACCTGAAGGTTCTTCTGGGCGGCGGTTCGTATCACTTCATTCCGAAGAGCCAGGCCGGTTCGCGCCGTACCGATGAGCGGAATGTGATCAACGACTTCAAGTCGGCCGGCTTCGACTTCGTCGAGACGCGGGCGGCACTCAATGGTTACGCCGCCGCCCCCGACAAGAAGCTTCTCGGCCTTTTCAACCTCGACAACATGAACGTGGCGTTTGACAAGCTGAAGCTCGGCGATCCGACCATCGTCTCGTCGTTTCCCGACCAGCCGTACCTGCGCGAGATGACCAGGACCGCGATCGACGTCCTCAAGCAGTACCCGAACGGCTTTTTCCTGATGGTCGAAGGTGCGCACATCGACAAGCAGGCGCACGCCATGGATGCGGAGCGCTCGATCTACGACGTAATTCAACTCGATCACGCGGTCGACGTGGCGCTCGAATTCGCGCTGCAGACCAACTCCGACAACGATCCTGACAACGACACGCTCGTCATCGTTTCGGCCGATCACGAATGCGCGGGCGTTGCGCTTCCCGGCGTCGGTAACCCGACGTTTAAGGGCCTGAGCGCGCGCGACTACGTCAAGGCGTACAACTACGCGGCGCCGCGCAACGATCCCTCGGTGCTCAACTTCACCGACTACGTCGATGCGAATGGCGACGGCTATCCCGACAATCCGGATGCGCCGCGCAAGCTCATCATCAACTTCGGCGCGAACAGCGACCGTTACGAGGACTGGATGGCGAACGCGAAACCGAAATCGCCGAGCACGCAAGTGAACAACATCGCCGTCGCGAACCCGGGCGATCCCGACAGGAACACTGTGGGCGCAGCACTGATCACCGGAGTCATCTCGAACGGCGAGAAGGGCAGCGAGGCACAGACCTCAGCGGTTCACACGCTCTCGGACATCCCTATCTCGGCCTACGGCCCTGGTGCTTCGCAGTTCTCGCGAATCTCCGACAACACCGAAGCTTTCTTCTACATCGTGAACTCAATCATTGGACAGTATCCGGTGCCGACGCAGTATTAGTCATGACAACTCTCATTCTCACCCTCCTTCTCAGCGCGCCGGCAATCGACTGGCCGCGATTTTTCTCGACCATCAACGCGTCCGGTGTCACCTACTCCGACGAACTGAAGGCGCTCGAAGGGAAACGCGTGCGACTGCGTGGCTACTCGGTGCTCTATCCGAAGCCGGACGGAGCGATCTTCGTCACCTGCTTCGGCCACTCTGATCCTCATGGCGTGGAAGAGCACGATCTCCCGTTCGACGCCGTCGCCGTGATCTGGCGAAAAGAGCTCGAGATCCCGCCTGTGCCGCTACGCCCGACTGTCGAAGGCACGCTCCGCCTCGGCAATCGCCGCTTCGGGGAAAACGAAGTCGTGACGATCACACTCGAGGACGCGATTCCCATCGTTACTACGCACCCGTGATCAATCCTGATCTTCGATATAGTGCGGTACTTCACACAATTGAGCCCTCGGGAAAAGAGGAAAGGAAGGACCGCATGAGAAGACTCTCTCTGGTTGCCACCGTTCTCGCCCTGGCCGTCGTCGCTCTCCCATGCTCCGCGCAGGAAAACTTCGTCGAGGGGACGGTCAGCAGAATCATCCTGCTGAAAGTCACCCCCGGGATGAACTCGGAGTTCTGGGCCGACATTCGCAGCAACATCAAACCGACGTACGAGGAGTACAAGAAGCAGGGCATCATCACCGACTACTCGTTCTTCACAAAGACGAGTCTGGAGGGCCCGGACGATTGGAGTGTCGGGATCCGTCTCACGTATAAGAACTTTGCTGGACTCGACGGTCTGGTGGCCAAAATGGATCCTGTCACGCTCAAACACTACGGCGGCAAGGATTCACGCGCCTCGGCGGCAAAGAAACGAGCGCTGAACGGGACGACGGTCAAGACCTACCTTATCCGCGAGGTGGACCCGAAACCGATGAGTAACCCCTGATCCGACGATGACGCCCGGAGCGTCGCACGCGCGACGCTCCGGTGAGTCAGCGAGGGGAATACGGGTTGATCATGGGGGTGGCAACAGATTCGCGTCGCGTACCAGCAGCCATGAGCCGTTTGATTGCCTCTTGAAAATCGACAGAGCGCTCCCGGAGCGCGTGCTCCCGCCGCCGCCGGAGAGCGGCGTGATGCGAACTGTGAGCAGAGTCCAGCAGTAGGCGAGAGAGCCGGAGACCTCGACTTCCTGGATGTCGCCCGTCGAGTCGATGCGATGGGAACTGAGCACGCTTCGCAGCCCTTTCTCGAACGCACTACGTCCTTTTATCGGCGGCCTGCCTGCCACGAGAAACACGACGTCTTCGGACATCAGCCCGAGGACGGTTTCGACATCACCGGCTGCGGTTGCGCGATGCCACTGAGCGACGAGATCTCGGATCGGTTGTTCGTCTGAGCTCATCAAACCTCCATCTCGAGAGGAGACTGTAGCAGCCGCGGCGCCACACAGAACCGGGAGATATCACTTCTCCGGCTCTGCCAGGCGGCAGATAAATCCCCATCCTCCGCCTAGCTCGCTCACGGCAAGGGTCAGCTCATTGCGCCCCTTTTTCAGCGTCAGGTAGATGGCGTCGTTCTCGGGATTCATGATCCCGAGAAAGCCGGGGTCTCGGAAATTCTGAGCGCTGCGGCCGCGGTAGAGAATTCTGCCGTTCAGGAACACGCTCACATCGTCGCTGTAGCCGAGGTACAGTTTTCTGACCTCGTCGCGATCGGAGACGATGCTCGTGCGCGCGTACACCACCTTCATCCCCGGTTGCGGGTCGAGCCGCTTCGAGAAGTCATTCGCGAACGTAACTCTCGGATGCGGGCTTTCGCGGTAACGGTTGATCGCGACAAAGCCGGGCGGTTCTGCTTCCACATCCTCCCATTTGATCGATTCGCGCTCCGACTGCGATAGCGGGCGTTCGAGATTGCGCACCAGCGCGTCATACGAGGGCGACAGACTCCACTTGATCAGTGTGCCCGGAGGCATTGGCGGATGGTGACGCTCCCACGGTGCTGCCGGCGTTTCGCGCAGCTCAAAGTTCGAGAAGTACGTTGCGCCAGTCAGGGCGGCGAGGGCCACGGCACCTTTCTGAACGCCGCTCTTCAAGTCGTTCATGACGAGCGCGGGCGTGTCCATGTCCTTGACGAACAGCTTCGCTTGCGCACCAACGACTTCCAGGCGCATGTGGAACCAGACGTCTTTCGGAATATCGACTGCGCCGGTGAAACCAGGTCCACTGTAGATCTGCCAGTTGAGACCGGTGTTGAGAACCGGCGTGTACTGCATCGCGTCGGTCAGTCCGGATTTGTGCTGACGAAGATAAACCCACTCCGCGTTTTTGCCGTCGCTCGCGATGCGAAACTGAACGCCGAAGAATCCGCGCTTCGCCGGGGTCGCCACATCAACATCGATGACGCCGTCCCGCATCTCGAAGTCTTTCAGCGTCGCCGCTCCCCCGTCGAGGTAGAGACAACTGCGTCCCTGATATTCGGCGGCCTTCGCTTGCCCTTCAAACTCCCAGCGCGGCGAGTCTGGTGGGATCGACAGACTCAGCGCTGTGGAGTTCTGAGCGTACGTCTGAATCGGCGCAAGCCAGATCAGAACGGCTACGAGGTACGGACCGGCGAGGGCTATCGTTCTACGTGGCGCTTGCGACATTGCAGAAGCTCCTGACCGCGAGTAGCGGATCGAGGACACACTATCCCGCGATTCCGCTGCGAACTCAGGGCGGGATGGTTACGAACGGGTCACTCATTCGTGTCTGTGGAGTTCTACGCGCGTTTTCTGCGCTTCGCAGCCGGCTTCGCGAGATTCTGCTTCACTCGATGCTTCACGATCCGCGTGATGAGGCGATACGGAATCGGCTCGTCGAGTGGGAACCTGAGAGTCCCCTTCTCACCCGCGTACTTTGAGACCGCCTTCTCGAGCCGCGCGTCGCCGTTCACCGGCGGGAAGAAGCCGATGTGCCGGTTGTCGACGAAACCGGGGAGCGTGAGCCCGAGCGCGGTCAGCTCCGCGTCATGCGCGCGCACGCCGCTCATCGCGAGCAGCCCGACTCTCATCGCCACACCGATCCGCCGAGCAGTCCCACGATGCCGAGCAGCACGCCGGCGACGGGGATCGGAAAGAGAACGCGGAACGCCGGCCGCCACGCCGTGAGGAAGCAGCACAGCGGCATCATCACCAGCGCCGCGGCGAACCCGATGGAAGCCCAGCGGCCGAGCGAGGGGAGGACCGGCATCACCGTGAGCGTGAGCGCGAACAGCACATTGATGATGCCGAGCCCGAAGAACGAGATGTGCCCCAGCCGCAGCATCCGTCGCCGCAACGACGCGTACCCGCCGAGCCACGTCTCGTTGTGAAAGAAGAGCCCGATCGCCGCACCGGAGACCGCGCCAGCAATCATGCTGGTCCAACCTGCAAGGAGATTGAACTGGACCAGATCAGTCATGGATTGGGATGCTGCGTTGAGCGGTCACTTTCCGCGAGCCGAGTAGAGCGAGTATAGCTCCCGGCTGGATCACGATAGGCATGGGTGAGCCAGCGCGCGAGTCGCGTGGATCGGAACAACGTGCGGCGACCGCACAGTTAGCGGCTCTTGCGAGCTCATGTAGACGTTCTTGGCCTGGCGCGCGTACATACCTAGTGGTCATATATCACCCCGACCCGGAACTGCAGGAGCTTGCCCATCAACTGACGTGGCATGGCCCAAATCCCTCCGCAGACCGATTTCTGAACGTTTTCATGGATCAGAACAACAAGTGCAACCTGCGTTGCAAAATGTGCGGCTTCAGCGATAGCCGCGTCTCGGACCTCAGCCAGTACGACATGCCTCGTTGGCTCTTTGACAGAATTGCGCTGCAAGTGTTTCCCCGCGCTAATTATGTCTGCCTGTCCCTTATGACCGAGCCGTTTATGACGCGCGACTTTGCAGACCGTCTCGCAAGCGTCCGCGAAGCCGGGCTCCCGTTCAGCGAGATCATCACCAACGGCACGCTGCTGACCGAGACGGCTTGCGAGAAGATAGTTGATGCTCGCATCTCACGGGTGATCTTCTCGATCGATGGCGGCTCCAAGGCTGTGTTTGAGGATATTCGCGTGGGCGCGCGCTTCGAAACCGTTCTGCGCAACTTCGCGTTGCTTCGTAGAGTGCGCGCCTCGGGTCCGTCGGGATTGCCGCGTCTCCGGATCAACCACGTCCTGTCAACGGCCAACATCGACCACTTCACCGACTTTCTGTCCTTGGCTGCTTCGATGCAGACAGATGAAGTAGCGGTTCGGACGATCTCGAGAATGAGTAACGCAATTCTTCAAGAGAGTACCGACGAGGCTTTTTGGCAGAAAGTACGTGGCGTCCGAAAAGAGCTCATGAACTTCTGCGCAACTACAGGCATTGTCGATTCCGCATATCTGCGGAAGACACATAAAACAATTGAGCTTGTCAGGGAGTCAGGCGAGAAGTTGTTGTGTCCCAAGCCGTGGGATACGCTCGCGATTCACCCAAATGGCGATATGTACCCTTGCATGGCCTGGTCGCGACCACCGATCGGAAACTTGATCACGGACACGTTCGAAGACACCTGGAACGGGTCTGCACTTACCGACATCCGCCGTGAGTTCGAAGACACCCAGGCAGGCGTTGATTGCCTGAACTGCGGAATCAGGCGGAGCGCTGCCGCCGACCCGGACGACGATTTCTTTTTCAGAAAAGTGGCGAAGGCGCCGCCTCCCCATCGCCAGCAAGGCGAATAGTCTTGAAATGGTGGCTACCCGAGCAGTTCCATAGCGATCGCGAACGCCGATGGATCGGGACTGAAGACCCTCGTGCAGACGAGCGGATATGCGCGGCCCGCGTGGTCACCCGACGGCAGCACGATCGCCTTCGCCACGCATGCCTGTAGCACGTGCGGGGCCGAGCTTCGGTACGTGAGCGCGGACGGCAGCAAGAGCGGCGTGATTTTCTGGAACGGCCATGACCCGGCGTGGCGACCGTAGACGGGGCTGGCAGCGGCCTGCAGATCTTCTTTAGCCCGACCATCAGTTAGCCGGTACCGCGCCTCGCGCGCCGCTTTACGAATCTCTCCACGACGTGAATCAAGAGAATCGGGAGAATTAGCAGAAGCGCGACGCCAGGAAGCACGGATGAGATTTCATATGCTTTCCAGCCGATACTTCCTAGCCAGTTCTTCCAGCCGAGATACCGAAGCGCAAGCCAGACAGCTCCCGAGATTGCAAGAAACAGGAGATCCAACTTCGCGAGCTGATAAGACCAGAAGTGCGGCACCGCGATGGTCCGTTCGTGACGCTGGTGAATCAAGTTCCGAGCTGCGCCCACCGCACACCATGCTCCAGCCCCGGCGATGAGCAGAATGACGATGAGATCGGATGTGTGAGGCCCACGAGGCGTCGCGAACTGTGCAAAGGCCGCCATTGCAGCACGGATAATTAGGACCGCACCTAGGAGGAGAATCGCCACATTTGCAGTCTTGGAACGAATCATAGGTGTGACGTCTAACTCTATCTTCGTAGCGTTCGACCTGATCGCTACCGCCCCGTATTCTACCGTTGAGTCTCTGCTTGAGAACCGGCGCCACATCAAGCATGGCTCATGACAGCATTCGCGAGCGACGTGGCGCCGGCTTCAACCGGCTGATTTTCGATCTCTGTTGATTCCAACTGCGAGTTTCGCGGTGCGACCATTGACCCTTCGCTTCGCTCAGGGTTCGGTAACTGGCGCCGATCGTCCCGCCCGGTACAGCAGCGCGCAGACTCCGAGCACGATCGCGATTCCAACGACGACTGCGGGGACGCCTTCGAGGTGCGTGAAGTCTTTCGCCGCGAAATGGATCGACGCCATCGCTACCAGCTAGCACTGTCCGGTCATGAATCGGTCATAGCGGCAGAATGATCATGAAAACGAAGAGTCACGTTGCACTTTCCGCCATGATTAGCTCGGTGACAAGGCGCCGAGGGAACTCTGCCTCAATGACATGAATTGCTTCGCGAGCCAGCGGGTACGATAGGTCACCTGTTTGTCGGCCGACGAGATCCAGCCAATGTACCGGGTGATATTCGCTCCACGCAATTCACCTCATCAGACGAAGAGGCCAGAGCCACAATGCCGGGAAGTACGTCACCAGAACGACTCCGACGAGAAGGATGCCAACCATTGGCAGGACGGCGCGCGCGAGCTCGCCGACCGGCCTGTTGAACCGGTACGCGGCGATGAAGAGGTTCTCGCCTACGGGTGGGATCAGATAGCCCAGCTCGAGGTTCGTAAGGAAGATCAGTCCCAGGTGCACCGGGTCGATTCCGAACGCGGCGCCCAGCGGGACGATCAGCGGCACGACGACAAGGATGGCTGAATAGATGTCGATCATCGCGCCGACTGCGATCAAGAAAAGGTTCAGAAGGAGAAGAAAGACGAACGGCGAAGCGATCGAAGCGGTCGCCCATGCGACAGCGTGCTGCGGCACTTCTGCGTCGATGAGGAACGCAGTCAGCCCCAGCGCGACGCCGAGGATGAGGAGAATCCCGCCGACGAGCACCGCGCATTCGCGGAAGACTGCTGCGAGCCGCGACGGTCCGCCGAAGTCGCGGTGAATGACGACCTCGGCGAGGATCGCATACATCGCCGTGACCGCAGCCGCTTCTACCGGCGTCGCGATGCCGGCGAAGAGCACGCCGAGAGCGACCACGGGCAACAGCAGCTCCCACTTTGCGTCCCACGCGGCCTTCGCGACCTCGCGCCGGTCGAAGCTCCGTTTCTCGTCACCGGGCGGCTGCTGGATCCGCGCGAGACCGATGGTGAGAACGAGCAGCAGCATGCCGGGGCCGATCCCCGCGACGAAGAGCTCGTGAATGTCGACGTTAGCCGCGATGGCGTAGAGGATCAGCGGAAGACACGGAGGGAAGAGGATGCCGAGAGCGCCCGCACCCGCGATGAGACCGAGCGAGTCGCGCTCCGAGTAGCGAGCCTGCCGGAGCATCGGCAGCAGCAATCCGCCGAGAGCGAGGATTGTGACGCCGGAACCTCCGGTGAAGGTCGTGAAGAACGCGCACGCGAGTGCCGTCACAGCGCCAGCTCCTCCCCTGACGCCGCCGACCAGCGCATCGAACAGACGGACCAGACGCCGTGACGCGCCTCCTTCGGCAAGGACATACCCGGCAAGCGTGAAGAGCGGAATGGCCGGTAATGACGGATTCACAACCAGCGAGTAGTGGCTCACCGTCAGGGAAACGATCGGGAGATCGGTCGCGATGAATGCCACGATCGCGGCGCCGCCGATGACGGAAAAGATCGGAGCGCCGAAGGCCGCGACGATCACCAGGAGAGCGATTGCAGACGCCACGGCGGCACGCGAGGGCGACTCGACCGTCGCACCCGCGGCCATGACCGCGGCGACGCACACAAATCCGATGACGCGGATCCACCCGTGTTCGGACGACATCGCGAGCAGGCGCAGTGCGATCAGCGCGAAGCCGAGCGGAAGAACCGACTCGGCAACCCAGACTGGCAGATGGCCGACGAGCAACTTCCCCGCGCCCTGCTCGATGAGCACGAATCGCAGGCTGGCCAGACACAGAAGCCCGGCTACCGCGGCAGCGCCGATGGCGCTGACCTTCGCCGCGAACGGCTTGAGCCACACGGGAAGGAACGCGGCCGTTCCCATCGAGAGGAGACGCCGGTCGCGCGCCGCCGCAGCCGCGCCGATCATGCTGAGCGCGAGTGTGCAGTGCTGCACGATCGTCGTTCCTCCGGTGATCCCGCGCCATCCGGCCAGACGGAGGGCGATCTCCATCGTCGGGATCGCGAGCATGGTGAGGAGGAGCGCCGCAAGGAACACCTCCTCGATCCGGCTGAATCGCCACCCTCGCGGCGACGCAGTGTTCTCGAGGCCGGCGAATTGGGTCTCGGTCATGATCGCAGTCATCGAACGGTCCTCACGGCCTCGCGTGCCGGTACTCGACGATCAGCCGCGTGATCTCGTCGAACAGCTCGGGCGTGATCTTCTTCTCGCGCAGCGCGGGATAGGTTCGCTCGGCTGTCGCGCGCCACTCGGACAGCGCCGCGATCGGCACAGACGTTGTCTTCAGGCCGCGTTTCGTCATCGCGGCGACGGCCGCATCACTCTCCCGGCGGTTGGTTGCTTTCATCCTCGTGCCGGCCTCACCTGCGGCTCGAGCCAGCTCGCGCTGCGTGGCGGCATCGAGGCGGTTCCAGCTCGACTCGGTCACGACCAGCGCGCCGGCCAGAGGCGCCCAGTTCAGATCCAGCATGTATGGCGCATCCCTGTACACCTGGGTCATGAGAGCCATGTACGGAGGCATGGGGACCGCTTCGATCATCCCGGTTTTCAGAGAGGGGAGGATGTCTTCGGTCTCCAGCACGACCGGCTTGAACTGGTTCTTCGTGTAGAGATCGACCGCCAGCACGTCGCCAGCCCACGTGAAGAGCTTCAGCCGGCGGAGATCATCGGGCCGGGTGACGGGTTTGGTCGAGAAGAATCGAACCCATCCCGCGTCTGCCCAGAAGAGGACCACGAAGCCTTTGGCCCGCAGCCGCTGCGCGAGCTTCGGCTGCAGACGCATTGCGACAAAGTCGAATTCGTCGAGCGAGCGGAACAGCAGCGGGATGCTCTGCAGCGCTTCGACAGTCGGATCAATTTCCGAGAGCCCGATCGCGGAGATCAGGCAGAGGTCGAGCGCGCCGCCACGCATCTCTCTCACCATCTGAGCCTCACCGCCGCGAATGCCGCCAGCGTACATCTTCAGATCGATGCCCTGCTGCTTCCACTCGGTTCCCATCTCTTCGAGGATGCGATGGAACGATGATCCGGTCGGTGCCGCCGTCCCGAGTTTCATGCGCTTCTGGGCCATTGCCGGCAGCGCTGTCAGTGTGCAGAGAATCGCGGTCACGGCCATGAGTACGGGAGAGAGTGTTCGCATCATTCGCCTCCGAAGAAGTAATCGTCCGCATGAGTGCGGAGCCATTCAGCGCGCCGCCGGGAGAGGATGTTCTGCAGTCGCCAGAGCGGCTCCGCGTTCAGATCTACAGCGAGCGCGTTTTCGAGCAGAGAGTCGAACTCCGCGCGATCCTGCGCGGGGATGGCGAGCGCTTCGGCGGCCGCTACGTACGGAGCGGCGGAGTTCCCGTGCGAGCGTTCGACGGCGCGGCGGAAATGCTCCCGCGCACGTGATCCAGCATCTCTCGACATGCCGGAGCGCGATGCCTCGTACGTAATCAGGAACGTGTCGATCGCGCCGTTCTCGAATTCGGGATCGAGCTCGGCGGCGCGCGCGATCATCGCGTCCACGGCGGGAAGATCCGCGAGCAGGTCAGGATCGTCCTTCGAGAGCGAGATGGCCAGACCCCAGGAGGCGGCGGTCCAGTAAAGCGCCGGCACGTCGCGCTTCCGTGCAAGAGCGACGGCAGCGTGCGGATCTGCCGCGAGGCGGGCCGGGAACCGGTCGATCGAGACGGTCAGGCTGCGCAGACCGTAGTCGCGAGCACGCAGGTACAAACGTTTCGCGCGAAGGCGGCGGTCGGTCGCGGAGGGGTCGTTCGCCGGCTCGACCCAACCATACGCGTATTGGGTGAATCCGCGCGACGCGGCCACGAGGAGCGCCGTTTGGCGCGGCGACTCCGCGAGAAGACCCTCGATCAGTTTCAGGCTGAACGGGAGCGCGTCGCCGACCAGCTCCGGGTCGTCATCCGAGGAGAACGTCGAGCCTCCGCCCGCGATGGCATTGCCGATCTGGTTCACAGCCAGCGTCCGGAGTGAACAGTTCGGAAGGAGCAGAACAAGCGCGAGCAGTGCAGAAGTTGGCCATTTGTGCATTCGTAGGTCCTCACAGATACTGTTGTCGGTCCCGCCCTCCGAAAACACGTGAAGAACTTCTTGGGAAGTTCTTGGGTTGTTGCAGGCGTCGTCATGAGACTCCACTTCGGCGAGTTCACGCTGGACGAGGATCGGCGCGAGGTTCTTCGCGGCGAGGATCCCGTTCGCCTCGCGCCCAAGGCCTTTCGACTGCTGCAGCTTCTTGCCAGCCGTTACCCCAGGACCGTGTCGAAAGCCGAGATTTTCGACATCGTCTGGCCGGACACGTTCGTGGCCGAGTCCAATCTGCCGATCGTCGTCAAGGATCTTCGACTCGCCCTCGGCGACGATGCACGACAGCCGCACATCGTCCGGACCGTATTTGCCCACGGCTATGCACTAGCGACAGCTGTGATCAGGGAAGAGGCAGAAGCCCGGCCGGCGATCACCTCCATCGCGGTCCTGCCGCTGGCAAACTGCGCGGGAACCGATTGGGACTACGCCGCGGAAGGGATCAGCGAAGGCATCATCAACGGCCTCGCGCGATTGAACTCGCTGCGCGTCGTGCCTCGCAGCACGTCGTTCCGTCCCGGTTCCAAGGGTGAAGCTCCCGCGCATGCCGGACAGAGGCTGCGAGTCGACTGCGTGTTTTCCGGTCGTCTTCGCGTGGTCGGCGATGAGTTGATCGTGCTGACCGAGCTCATTTACGTCCCCACCGAGGCGCTCATCTGGGGCGAGAGCTTCCGGAGGCAGACCGTGAACTTTGCCGACCTTCAGGCCGAGATTGTCGCCGAGGTCGCGCCGCGGCTGCGCAGCGAGGTCTATCCGGAAGTTCGAGCTGTTCCGACCGCGAACGGGGAAGCCTACCGGTTGTATCTCCTCGGCCGTCACTACTGGAGCCGGCGGGACAGCCGCTCCTTCGGTCGCGCGCTCGAGTCATTCGCTGCGGCGGCCGCTCTCGACCCTTCCTTCGCGCTTGCTCATGCGGCCACCGCGGAGACTTACGCGGCTCTCGGAACCCGCGAAACGATCCCCCCGCGCGAGGTTTTTCCGCTGGCGAGGAACGCAGCAGTACGCGCTGTCCAACTGGATCCGCGGCTCTCTGCGGCTTACACGGCTCTAGCGGCCGTTGAGGAACTGTTCGACTGGGATTGGGCGGCAGCGGAGCGATCGCACCAGCGGGCCATTGAGATGGATCCGTTTTACGCGACGGCCGCACAGTGGTTCGCCCTCCACCTGGCGCGGCGCGGTCGCCACGAGGACGCGCAGCGATGGATCGCGAAGGCGTTGCTGCTCGAGCCGGCTTCGACGATCATCAACACGAATGCGGCTCTGATCGCCTATCTTGCGCGCGACTTCGACGGCGCGGTCCGCGCCGGCCGGTCGGCTGTGGAGCTCGACCCGGAATTCGAAAGCGCGCGGCTCATCCTGGCAGTCGCTCAGATCCAGGTTGATCCCGAGGGCGCGATCCTCGAGCTGCAGAAACTTGCGGACCGCTCTCAGCGTGCTCCGCACATCATCGCCAATCTTGCTTCCGCCTTCTCGGCCTGCGGGCAAGTCTCTGAAGCGCGCGCCGTGCGGGAGGAGATCGACCGGCAATCGGAGCGCGCGTACGTGTCCGCGGCACACCGCGCCCTGGCTGCGATGGCGTGTGAAGACCACGAGCGCGCCGTTGATCACGCCGAGGCCGCGGCACAAGCGCGGTCCCCCTGGCTGAGCTACCTCCGGACGGAGGTGCGGTTCGATGCGCTTCGCGCTGATCCGCGAATCCGCGCGATCGAGGCGGAGATCGGGTTCTGAACCCGACGCCTGCGTCAATCCTGAGCGAAGCGAAGGATCTTCTGATCGCTCTTGGGAGAACGAACTTCAGGGGAACGGAAACCGCCGGCTTCAGCCGGCGGCCTTTCGGTCTCTATTGATTCAACTGCGAGTTTCGCGGTGCGACCATTGACCCTTCGCTTCGCTCAGGGTTCGGTAACAGGCGCCGATCGTCCCGCCCGGTAGAGAAGCGCGCATACGGCGATCACGATCGCGATTCCCACGACGACGGCCGGCGCGCCTTCGAGGTGCGTGAAGTCTTTCGCGGCGAAATGGATCGACGCCATCGCATCGCGCAGGCCAGTGAAACGGCCGGAGCCGGCCACGAGGAACGCGATGAGAACGCCCGCAAGGCCTTCGCCGGCGATCATGCCGGACGCGCCGAGGACGCCCGGATCGCTGTCGAGCGACTTTCCTTTTCGCTTCGCGTCGACGATGCGGCGCACGATGCCGCCGACGAAGATCGGCGTGAGGCTTCCGAGCGGCAGGTAGATGCCGACCGCGAACGCGAGGCCGGGCAGTCCGGCGATGAGCGCGCAGATCGAGAGCGCGGCGCCGACTCCGACGAGCCCCCACGGCAGCGCGCCCGACAGCACGCCTTCGATCACGGTTTTCATCAGCGTCGCTTGTGGCGCGGGCAACTCCGGTGATCCGAACGTGAATGCTTTGCCGAGAAGCAGCACGGTTCCGGCGATGGCCCAGCAGGCGACTGCGGCGCCGATGAACTGGCCGAATTGCTGCTTCGCCGGCGTTGCGCCGACGAGGTATCCGGTCTTGAGGTCCTGCGAGATGTCGCCGGCCTTTGATGCAGCGATGCAGACGACGGTACCGACCGTGAGAATCGCGGCGCGCGCCGACGGATCGCGCCAGCCGAGTGCGACGAACACGACGGAGACGCCGAGGAGCGTCACGAGCGTCATCGCGGACGTTGGATTCGACGACACGCCGATGAGGCCGACGATGCGGCTCGATACGACGACGAACGCGACGCCGAAGATCGCGACGCCGAGTGCCGCGACGAGACGCGGGAAGAACGACATGTTGCCCGCGAAGAGTCCCGGCACCGCAACGAGTGTGATCACGACGAGCATCGGAACGGCGACGACGATCCAGTTCGGGATGTCCCGATCGGTCCGCTCGACTCCTTCGTTTTCCGCCGCCGCGTCCTTTCGCCGAAGTCCTTTCACGACGGCGGCGAACGACGTCGCCATCGTCGGCAATGCCTTGATCACGGCCGCGATGCCGGCCGCGGCCACGGCGCCCGCGCCGATGTAGCGGACGTAACGCGACCAGATCTGTCCGGCCGAGAGGTCCGCGATCGCCGTCTTCATTTCGGGGAAGAGCGGCGCAGTGAGTCCTGCACCGACCAGCGCGATGATCGGAGTCAGCACGATCGCCGAGATCAAACTGCCGGAGACCATGATCGCCGACTGTCGGTATCCGAGGATGTAGCCGACTGCGAGAAGTGCGGGCGCGATCTCCAGCGCAAGTTCGGCTTTCGCGAGCACCGGCAGCAGCGCTGTGAGTTGCGAGGGGAGAAACATGAAGCCGCCGAGCGCGAGCTTGACCACCGCGCCGACGCCGAGTCCGATGAAGATCCATTGCCCGCCCGACGCGGAGGTCGTTGTTGCGCGAAGGACTTCGGCGCAGGCGGTTCCTTCGGGATAGGGGAGCTCGTCGGCAGAGCGAACGATGAGGAGTCTGCGCAGCGGCACCATCGCGGCGATGCCGAGGAATCCGCCGAGGAGCGCGAGGATCGCGACCTGCCAGAGTGGCGGCGCCATCCCCCAGAGGAAGAGCGCCGGAATCGTGAAGATCGTTCCCGCTGCGAGCGAAGAGCTCGCCGAGCCGATCGTCTGCGCGATGTTTGCCTCGAGGATGATTCCCTCGCGGCTCTTCATCAGCTTGAAGAGCGCGACGGTGAGAACGGCGATCGGAATCGATGTCGATACCGTGAGGCCGACGCGAAGCCCCAGGTATGCGTTGGCGGCGCCGAACAGCACGCCGAAAACGAGCCCGGCTACGACCGCCCGCGTGGTGAACTCGACGACGGAGTCATGTGTTCGCATGGCGCGAATCGTAGCAGTGAGGAATGCGGCGTGCACAACGAAGCCGCATGAAGATTGCCATTCTCCTTACGCTTCTGTTCGACGACTTCCACTACGTGCGGCAGGCAGAGATGCTGCGCAACGGCTGGATCGTCCGGAGCGAAGCCGGGTGGCCCGGGTTCCCCGGCGCGGGGTGGGCGAAACGGATGACATTCATCAGGGATGGGAAAGATCGCGTCCTCCGGCTGAGCGCATCGACCGACGGCACGCGCACCGATCAGGCTCAGATCTGTCACGAGCGCAAGTACCTGGAGGGCACATACGCGGCGCGGGTCCGTTTCAGTGACGCGCCGGTGTCGGGACCCGACGGTGATCAGGTCGTTGAGACGTTCTACATGATCAGCCCGCTCGTCGCTCCGATGCATCCCGACTACAGCGAGATCGACTTCGAGTACCTCCCGAACGGCGGATGGAGCAACGAAGGTCCGACGATGTACGGCACGACGTGGGAAACGTTCAGTCCTGAGCCGAATTGGAAGCGCGACAACGACTCGCACAAGACGAGCGGCACGCGCGCCGGCTGGCGCACGCTCGTTGCGCGCGTGACGAAGGAGAAGGTCGAGTACTTCATCGACGGAGCGCCATTCGCGGAGCACTCAGGCCGCGTCGCCCCGGAGGTGCCGATGTCGATCAACTTCAACGTATGGTTCATCCGCAATGGACTCTTGAAAAGCAGCGAGCCGCGGACCTACGAGCAGGACGTTGACTGGGTGTTCTTCTCGCGATCGCTGATGACCCCGGAGGCTGTCGACAAGCAGGTGCGCGGGCTCCGCCGCAAGGGGGTTCGCTTCCGCGACACCGTGCCTGCACGGAATCCGAAGCTCGTGTCGCCGTGCAACTTCTGAGACGGAGCTGTATTCTTCCTGCACCGAATCGGATCAAGGAGAAAACCATGAGAATTCGTTTGTTGCTGGCTGCAGCGATGATGCTCGTTGTTGGATTCGCAGGGGGGCTCGAAGCGAAGAACGTCGATTCGTCGGCGTTCCGCGGCAAGTCGAAGAAGGATGCGGGAAAGGCCCTCCTTGACGAGGCGCTCAAGCAGGCCGGCAAGGGAAGCTGGGAGCGGATCGCTGTCGGCCGCGTGTACTACCTCGGAGGGATGAAGGCTGAGGGGCAGAAGATCTTCGAAGAGGTGCTTGCGAAGAAGCCGGAGTGGAGCGACAAGTACCGGGTCGCGCGCGTCTACTGGGAAGCGGGGGAGTGGAAGAAGGCGCAGCCGATCTTCGACGAATACGTGACGAAGAATCCGAAAGACGACAAAGGCATCGCTGAAGTCGGCTCGTTTTATCTGCTGCAGGGCAACCGGGAACGGGCGGAAGAGTTGTTCGTGCAGTCGTTCAAGCGCGCGGATGAAGTCTGGTCGACCGTCAATGCGGCGGGGGCGTACCTGGGAGTTCAGCCTCAGCCGTAGCCGGGCGGCTAGTGTTCGGTTTCTCTTCCCGTCACCAGTACCCGTGCCGCGTGTCATGGCGTGCGGTCGATCCGGACACTATGTTCCTCCTCACCATAAGGAGGAGTCATGCGATCACGGGTTCTGTTTGTGATGCTCTCCCTGCTCACGGCGGCCATTACCGGCGCGATCGTTGTCGCGCAGGAGACGCCTGGTGCGGGACGAACGAGTTTTTCTCCTGTTGTCATCACCGAGGCGTTTGACGCGATCAAGGCGCGGATGTCGGCAGCGAAGCCGGCGATCATGGCGCGGCAGCGCGCACTGCTCGAGGAGCGGTATGACCTGTCGAACCGTCCCGCCGACGGCGTCACGATGTTCCGCGGCAAGGCGGTGCAGGGCGGCGTGCGCGCGAAACTGCCGGCGGGCGCCTCGTGGGATCGCCTCGCGGCGATGACTCCAGACGAGATCCGCTCGCGCGATCTATTTCCGAAAGGCTTCCTGCCGCTGTCGCACCCGAATCATGCCGAGGGCGGCATGGTTTTCCCGCAGTTCCAGATCGACGAGATCAAGAAGCAGACGCGCCGTGACCTGACGCGCTTCGACCTCGACTTCGATATCCCCGATCACTTCCTCCCCGAGTTTCCTCCACCAATGTTCCTGACCACGCGCCCGGACCTGGGCGACGTGTCGAAAGGGCAGCTCGTCACCGTCGACAACTTCTTCCAGCTCTTCAACGGTGTGCTGAACCCGAAGGACCTCGAGGGGATGCGGCTGCTCGTCACGCCGTTCCCGCAGCAGCAGTTCAACGCGACGGATGACCGTCGCTCGGCGCGGCCGCATGACGGCGTCACCTGCTTCGATTGCCACGCGAACGGACATACGAACGCGACGACGCATCTCGTCGGCGACATCCGTCCGCAGGAACTGCGGCGGCGCATCGATACGCCGAGTCTGCGCGGTGTGAACATCCAGCGCCTCTTCGGCTCGCAGCGCGCGCTGAAGACGATCGAAGACTTCACCGAGTTCGAGCAGCGTGCGGCGTACTTCGACGGCGATCACGTGATCGCTGCCAAGAAGGGCGTCAATCCGCTCGAGCGCGGCTCCCAGGTTCATTTCATGGCGGAAGTGCAGAACCTGCTCGACTTCCCGCCGGCGCCGAAGCTCGGCATCGACGGCAAGCTCGACCCGGCGAAGGCGACTGCATCAGAAATGCGAGGCCAGGCGATCTTCTTCGGCAAAGCCAACTGCGACTCATGCCATCCGGCCCCGTATTACACCGACAACACGATGCACAACATGAAGGTGCACCGGTTCTACAAACCACAGGACGTGAACGGCCGCTTTACGGCTGAAGAAGGACCGATCAAGACCTTCCCGCTGCGCGGCATCAAGGAATCCCCGCCGTATCTGCACGACGGCCGCCTTCTGACTCTCGAAGACACCGTCGAGTTCTTCAACCTGGTGACCGCGACAAAGCTCACCGCGGAGGAGAAGAAGGATCTCGTAGCGTTCCTGAGAGCGTTGTGAGACGACTTTTGGAGTGCGGCGGCCATGCCGCCGCTTTCGACGCCGCGGCGACCGGAGTCCTCGAAGTCTCTGTTGTGGAGTCGAACAGCCTCTGTGTGGCGGCGGGCGCCTCGCCCGCCGCGGTTCTCTTTCTGATTAAGCGGAGCGGGCGAGGGCGCCCGCTCCCACACAGAGACCGCGGGTTCTCGCGCTCCCGAAATACGAACTCCGGCGGCATGGCCGCCGGAACTTCAAAGCGGCGGCATGGCCGCCGCACTCCAAGAGTATTCACGCGTCACTCGTCACGCCGTCAACCACTCAGTCCTCAGTCCTCATCACTACCTCACCACGTGCCATTTCGTCTGCCGCCCCGCGAGGTAGATCACGCGCCGGCCATCGAAGAGTGCGGACTGCTCGAGTTTGATCTGCACGAGCTGGCCGTTCCACTCGGGGATGGCGACTTTCACATTGCCTTCGATCGCATACGCGGTGTTGGGGCGGAGTTTCCAGTCGCCCTGCACAGGAGTAAAGCCCTGGTTGTCCCACATGCCGATTGTCGGTCCGGCGGCGTGGCCGTGGAACCCGAGTGGGTGCGTGTATGTCGATGACACGATCGACTCGCGTTGTGATGTGCTGCGTGTGGCTGCGAGGATCTCGTTCCCGCTGCGGCCCGCGACGAAGCTCGACGTCAGAATGTCCTGCCAGCGATTCCCGATCGCGAGTGCTTTCTGCAGCGACTCCGGCACCTCGCTCTCGCCGAGCTTCAACACATAACCCATCTCCTGCGTGTCGGTGTTAAGGCGGAGATACGTGATCCCGACGTCGGTGTGGAGGACGTCGCCGCGCTGGATCGTGCCGCTCTCGCCGCAGAAGTCAGTCGTCGCGTCGCATTTCAACCCAGGGCGCTGGATGTTCACGTACGGCATGAACCAGATCGGCAGGCCGAGGTCTGCGTAACGCTGGCGGATGTACCAGGCGACGTCGTCGGTCGTCGTGACTCCCGGCGTGATGACCTTCTCCGAAAACGCCTCGGTGACTGCCGAACGTGCGAGCGCGACGATGCTTGGGTAGGCTTCGAGCTCGAGCGCGGTCCGCTGCTCCATCCATCGGACGACGAGATTCTCCGCGCTGACGACGCGCGCGCGGAGTGTGGTGTCGAGGGCTTCCATCAACTGCTCGTGCAATCCGTGCGTGAGTCCATCTGCGAATGCCCATTCGCGGCTGACGTTGATCCCGATTCTCTTCGGGTTGCGTTCGCGGATCACGGCCGCGAGCCGCTTCCACTGCTCCGCTTCGTCGCCACCTTCCCATGCGGCTTCGTAAAAGCCGCGCATCGGATAACGGCTGACGGTGAGGCGCTCGACCCCTTTTTCTGCCCCGCGATCATGAAAGACGAGCATCGTCGTCCTTCGCGCAGCAAACACCGGTTCCGGTACGAGAGTCAGGTAGACCGGATCCTCCGCGTACTCGCGATTGATCACGATCCACATGTCGATGCCGCTTTCGCGCATCAGCATCGGCAGAAGATTGTCGAGGCGGTCTTTCAGCATCCGGTTGACAGCGTCGGGACGCGCGCGTTCGTTGAGAACGGCTCCAGGAGCAGCGATGAGCCGCCCCTGTTCGGGCTCGGCGGCGAGCGTGGTGAAAGCGAAGAGAAAAATCGCGGCGGCCACGAAAGGTTGTTTCATGGCCGCCGATTATCGTACGAGATCATTTCTTTGACTTCTTCCACGCCGCGAGCACTTCGACTTCGCGCTCCGGCGCGAGGCCGGCGCGGAGTTTGGCTTTACGCTCTGCGGGGCGGGCGTCGGCCCAGTCGAGTGTTGCGCGCGCGGTATCGGCGAGCGGGCGGAACGTCAGCCCCGCGGC
This sequence comes from Thermoanaerobaculia bacterium, assembly GCA_016650215.1. Classification (GTDB taxonomy): domain Bacteria; phylum Acidobacteriota; class Thermoanaerobaculia; order Gp7-AA8; family Gp7-AA8; genus JAENWF01. Next base: position 12,807 of record JAENWF010000091.1, on the reverse strand, counting down.
GATCGCCTTCTTGTTGCTGCGCGTTCCGAAGCCGGCGTACTCGCCGGTCGGAGGAATCCAGACCGGCATGTCGCTCCATGGCGCGACTTTCTGCTCTTCGAGGAACGCGGCCGGAACCCAGGTGAAGCTGATCGGCGTCGAGCCCGACACGACCGCGCGGATGCCGTGCAGCATCTCGGCAATCGAGAGGCGCGACACAGGACCGATCGCATTGAATGTTCCGTACGCTCTCTGTTCGAGCAGGCGGATAGTCCACTCGCCGAGGTCGCGCGCGTCGATGAACTGCACCGGATCGTCGGGACTGCCGGGCGCGAGGACTTCCCCTCCGCGCGCGATGCGCAGCGGCCAGTAGCTGAAGCGGTCGCTATTGTCGCCTGCGCCGACGATGAGTCCGGGGCGGACAATCGTCGTGCGGCCGGGAAACGCTTTCTCCGCTTCCTTTTCCGCGAGCGCTTTCAGTCCGCCGTAGGACTCGCCCGTGACCTGCTCGACCGTCGGATCGGCGAGCTTTGCGGTGTCGGCCGTCTCGTCCATGTACGGCTTCGAGTGATCGGCGTAGACCGAAATAGTGGAGATGAAGACGTACTGATTCGCGGAATCCTTCAGGAGCTGCGCGGCGTCGCGAACCCAGCGGGGCAGAGTCGACGGGTTGTCGATGACCGCGTCCCACTTTCGTCCTTCGAGCGCCTTGAGGTTGTCGTTGCGGTCGCCGATGAGCTGCTCGACGCCGGCCGGAAGCGTTCCGGGATTCGTCTTGCCGCGGTTGAACACGGTGACCTTGTGCCCGCGCGCGAGCGCGTACCGCACCTGCGACGGTCCGATGAAGCCGGTGCCGCCGAGGATGAGGATCGAGAGCGGCTTCTGCGCCTTCGCGATGATCTGAGCGGTGAGCGATCCGCTGGCGAGAAGAGTCCCGGCGGCAATCGATCCGCCGATAAATTCGCGACGCGATGTTCCAGACATGCAGCCTCCTTTTGTGAAGGCGATCGTACCAGTACGAAATTGCCGCGTTGGTGCAGAGCCGTTACAGGATTCATCGGAATGTCGCACAATGGCGGCATCACCGATGCGCGATCACATTTTCTTTTACCTCAACGGTGCTTCGCAGAAAGTCACCGGGCCGGCGATCTTCGAGACGCTGTCGCGCTACGTCCGCGAGCAGAAGCGTGAGACTGGCACGAAGATCGTCTGCGAAGAGGGTGATTGCGGCGCCTGCACGGTGCTGATCGGCAAGCAGGAAGGAAACACGATCCGCTACCTTCCGGTGAACTCCTGCATCCAATACATCTTCCAGGCGGATCTGACCCACGTCGTGACGGTCGAAGGTCTGTCGAAGGACGGGCTCACGCCGGTGCAGGATGCGATGGTGCGCTGCCATGGCGCGCAGTGCGGTTACTGCACGCCGGGATTCATCATGGCGATGCATGCGGTGTTCGAGGAGAAGAAGACGTGCAGCGCCGCGGAGGCGCAGCGCGGATTGACCGGCAATCTCTGCCGCTGCACCGGCTACGAGCCGATCATCAAGGCAGCGATGGAAGTCCGCGATGAGCCGCGCATCGACGCACTCTATCCGACCGCGCCGATTCTTCGCGATCTGAGCTCGGCAGAGTCCGCGGTGCGCATCGGGAACTTTTTCAAGCCGGCAACTCTCGCCGAAGCGATCTCGTTCAAAGCGGAGAATCCAAAGTGCACGATCGTGCAGGGAGCGACTGACGTCGGCGTCTGGCGTAACAAGCGCGCATTCGAGTCACCCTCCTATCTCAGCCTCAGCGCGATTGACGGTCTCGGCGAGATCGCGCTGCGCGACGGCGCGCTCGAAGCGGGCGGCCGCGTCACGCTCGCGCAGTTCGAAGAAGCCGCTGCGACGCATGTGCCGGAGATGGCGGCGATCCTCGATCGTTTCGGCTCGCCGCAGATCAGGAACGCAGGTACGCTCGCCGGCAACATCGCGAACGCGTCGCCGATCGCCGATACGCTGCCGTTCCTGTACGTGATGAATGCAGAGCTCGAGCTGACGGGCCGTGCCGGCGTGCGGAGCGTCCCCATCGGGTCGTTCTATCGCGGCTACAAGACGCTCGATCTCGCGCAGGACGAGATCATCACGAAGATCCGGATCCCCACGCCGCGCCTCGGCGAGATTCTCAAGCTCTACAAAGTGTCGAAGCGGAGCCACCTCGACATCTCGTCATTCACGGCCGCGTTTCTGATCCGGATGGCGGGCGGGCGGATCGACGCCGTGCGGATCGCGTTTGGCGGAGTCGGCCCCGTCGTGCTGCGGCTGCCGAAGACAGAGGCGTTTCTTCAGGGGAAGAGCCTCGATCTCGCGATTTTCGAGGGCGCGGGTGCAATCGCGCGTGAGGAGATCAAGCCGATCTCGGACGTGCGCGGCTCAGCCGAGTTCCGCCTGCAGCTCGGGGAGAACATTCTGCGCAAGCTGTACTACGCGCTCGCCGCCTGAGTTTCGGATTGCGCTGACGGCATTCAACTTGCGAGCACGCCAGCTCGGAGGGCGCTACCGATGGACTGGTACGAGCTCGGGATGACCGCCGCGCGCGGAGTCATCGTTTACGTTCTGATGCTGATCGTGATCCGCATTCTCGGCAAGCGGACCGTTGGCAACTTCACAGCGTTCGATCTGCTTGTCGCGTTGATGCTCGGCGAGGTCGTCGACGAGATCATCTACGGCGATGTCTCGATGGCGCAGGGCATCGTCGCGATCGTCGTCATCGCGGCCGCAAAGTATGCGACCGCCTGGCTCAGCTTCGTGAATCCGACGATGAATCGACTGGTCGAAGGAACGCCGACTGAGATCGTGAAGAACGGCGAGTTTGTGGCGAAGGGATTGCGCGCGGAATTGATGCATGAGCAGGAGGCGTATGCGGCACTGCGGCTTCAATGCGTGTCTGACATGCGCGAGGTGAAGAGTGCGGTGATCGAAGTCGACGGACAGGTCAGCGTCATCAGGGAGGAGTGGGCTGAGGCGCTTCGGAAGGGCGATTTCGAGAAGGCGCCGCAAGCAGAGGCAGAGCCGTCGCGCGGTCAGCGGACCGACACGCCGGAAGCCCTCGGGACCGCGCGCTCATGACTCTCGCCAGGATCGCGATCCGCGCGCTCGTCGCATACATCTATCTGCTGACGCTTACGCGGACGAGTGGAAAGCGCGTCATATCGGAGGCGACGCCGTTTGACATGCTGGTGTCGCTGATCATCGGCGATCTGATCGACGACGCGCTGTGGGCCGAGGTATCGGCTGCAAAGTTTGCTGCTGCCGCAGGCTCGATCTGCGTGATCGACATACTCGTGACGATCGGCTCGCGACGCTCGCGCTGGTTTCACAAACTGGTCAACGGTCACGCGCGCGTTCTGATACGAAACGGTGTGAACGAGCGTGATGCGATGCGAAGCGAGCAGTTGAGCGAAGCGGATGTCGATCATCTGGTGCGGCTGAAGTGTGTCGACGACCGGGAAGAAATCGCGCTCGGAGTCATGGAGATCGACCATCGGATGTCTGTCATCCGTGCACGCGCGTACGAGCCCGCTCAACGGCGCGATGGAAAGCGGGTAAGAGAAGCGCAGCCATGAGGGCGCTGATCGGCATCGTTGCGACGATGGCAATCCTGATCGGTGCGAGCATGCTCGCTACTGAAACGCTCGGCGACCGCGAGCTCTTCACGTCGCCGCCGGATGTAGTCAGCGAGGGATTCATCCGCGAAGTCGTGACGAAACGCTACTCCCGCGCTCGGATGAGCTTTAGCAATCCCGATGCAGTTTCGGACGGCGACATGCGCAGACTGGCCGGCGCCATCGAGGATCGCGTGGGCATTCCAAGCCGCTTCGAAGCGGAGACGATCGCACGCGATGACCGGCACGCTCGCACGAAGGTGCGGCTCGAGTCGGCGAAAGGATCGTTCGAGCTGGAGCTCTCGCTCGATTGGAGCAAAGGCGTGTGGAAGGTCTACGGGGTCAGGTCTTGATTTGTGATTTTCCAGACGGCGATTACGCAAAAATCAAGACCTGACCCCCAAGCCTTACAATCCATTCTCCCGATGCCTGTTCTCGGACGGAACGTTCCGCATGACTCTGCCCGCGGTCATGTGACTGGTGAGTCGCTGTATGTCGATGACATTGCGCCAGTTGCAGGTGAGCTGCTGGTCGACTTTCTCTGGTCTCCCTTCGCGCACGCGCGAATCCGATCGCTTGACCTGACGAAGGCACGGGCAGCTGACGGCGTCGCGGGACTCTTCACGTTTCGCGATCTTCATCACAATCTCTTCGGACCGATCCTGAAAGACGAGATTCTTCTCGCGGAGGATGTCTGCACGTTTCGCGGTCAGCCGATCGTCGTCATCGCGGCCGAGAATGCGCGCGCGATCCGCGAGGCAAAGAATGCGATTGCGATCGATCTGGAGGAGCTCGCGCCAATTCTCACGATCGACGCTGCGATTGCTGCGTCGAGCTTTTTTCCTGATCCGCGAATGATCAGGCGCGGCGATCCGGCAGCCGCGATCGCGCGCGCGGAGCATGTGCTTGAGGGCGTATTCGAGAATCAGGGGCAGGACCACTTCTACCTCGAGTCGCAAGCGGCGATCGCTTATCCGGGCGAGCTCGGAGCGTTGACGGTTCATTCGTCGACGCAGAACCCGACCGAGGTGCAGGAGGTCATCGCGCACCTCCTCGGGCTCACGATGAGCCAGGTCGTGGTGCTCACGAAGCGGATGGGAGGCGCGTTCGGCGGCAAGGAATGTCAGGCGACGCATCCGGCCGTGATGGCGTCGCTCGTCGCGCAGAAAACCGGCCGTGCCGCGCGCATCGTCTACAGCAAAGATGACGACATGCACGCGACGGGAAAGCGTCATCCTTTTCAGAATCGCTATCGCATTGGCTTTACGCGCAGCGGCGAGATCACCGGCGCGATCTTCGAGCTCTACTCCGACGGCGGCGCGTACGCCGATCTGTCGCCGGCAGTCATGGCGCGCGCGATGACGCACTCCGACAACGCCTACTTTCTCTCCGACGTCGAGATCCGCGGCACGGTCTGCCGGACCAACATGCCGCCAAACACCGCGTTCCGCGGATTCGGCGGACCGCAGGGCGCCTGCACGATCGAGAACGTGATGCAGGAGATCGCGTCGGTGTTGAAGAGGGACGCGCTCGAAGTCCGGCGCGCCAACTGCTATCAAATCGCTACGCGCAACGTGACGCCGTACGGTCAGCTTCTCGAGCGCAACACGCTCCCGCGTCTCTTCACCGAGCTGCCGGCGCGCTGTGACTATGCGAAGAGGATGGATGGTGTCCGCGAGTTCAACGCGACATCGAAGACGCACATCCGTGGTCTGGCACTCACCGCGGTGAAGTTCGGCATCTCATTCAATACAAAGTTCCTCAACCAGGCGAACGCGCTCGTGAACATCTACCTCGACGGCAGCGTGCAGGTGTCGACCGGCGCGACCGAGATGGGGCAGGGAGTCAACACGAAGATCCGCCAGCTCGTCGCAGACGAGCTCGGGATTCTGATCGACCGCGTGCACGTGATGATCACGTCCACCGAAAAGAACAACAACACCTCGGCAACCGCCGCATCGAGTGCCGCCGATCTCAATGGCGGCGCCGCAGTCGATGCCTGCGCGCGCCTCCGCGAACGCATGACTCCCGTAGCACGAAACATTCTTAGTGTGGCGGCGGGCGCCCCGCCCGCCGCAGAAACACCGCAGAAGTCCGAAATCGTCTTTGCTGACGGCTTCGTCTTCGACCAAGCCAACCCCGCGAAGAAACTCAAATTCGAAGAGGTCGTATCCGCCGCCTACAAGCTCCGCGTCAGTCTCGGGGAGCGCGGCTTCTACGCCACGCCTCGGATCGACTGGAACTGGACGACCGGCGGGCATCCGTTCCTCTACTTCACGATGGGAACTGCATGCTCCGAGGTGCGGATCGACCGCTTCACGGGCGAGATGAAGGTCCTGCGGAGCGATCTGCTGATGGACATCGGGCGCTCGATCAATCCTGGCGTCGACCGCGGCCAGATTACCGGCGCGTTCATTCAAGGGATGGGCTGGCTGACCACGGAGGATCTGCGATACACGGAGAGCGGCGAGCTGCTCGCGCACTCGCCGACGACTTACAAGATACCGAACATCAATGATGTGCCGGAGATCTTCAACGTCGACTGGATCGAGCACGACAATCCGGTGAATGTCTACGGCAGCAAGGCGGTCGGCGAACCGCCGCTGTTGATGGCGATTTCGGTCTGGTGCGCAGTCAAGCACGCGCTTTCATTCGTATCGAACGGTGACATCCCGAAGTTGAGAGTGCCTGCGACAACGGAGGAGATTCTGATGCGCATCACGCAATACGCGCGCGGCGAGGCGCAACTCACCTCGTGAGCTACGCCGCGACGGAGTGGCTCAACCTCGCGATCCGCTGGACGCATGTCTTCGCCGGCATCCTCTGGATCGGGGCGACGTGGTACTTCACCTGGCTCGACCGCCGCTTTCACACGAGCGATCCGGATGAAGTCTGGATGGTTCACAGCGGCGGCTTCTATCGCGTGCTGAAAGTAAAGACACCGTCACCCGCGCACACGCTCCACTGGTTCAAGTGGGAGGCGGCGTTCACCTGGTTGAGCGGCATCGCGCTGCTCATCCTCGTCTATTACATCGGCGGTCTGATGTCCGACGGCGAAGCTGGGAAATTGACGAACGGGTGGGCGATTGTCGCAGGAGTCGTGTTCATCGTGGCCGGAGTGATGGTCTACGACCTCATCCTCTCGCGCAATGACATGCTCGCGATGATCGGTGGTTTGGTTGGGATCGTCGCCAGCGCATACGTGCTCGGCCGCTACATGTCGGCGCGCGCAGCCTATATGCACGTCGGCGCGATGCTCGGAACGGCGATGGCCGCGAACGTGTGGGAGCGAATCATCCCGGCACAGAAACAGATGGTGCGCGTTGCACTTCAGGGGGGAACGCTCGATCAGAAACTTGCCGATCGCGCAAAGACGCGATCGAGACACAACACATTCATGGTCATGCCGGTCGTTCTCATCATGATCAGCAATCACTTTCCGGTGACGACGTATGGCAGCCAATGGAGCTGGGCCGTCCTCGGAGTTCTGACGCTGATCGGCTGGGGCGCCGCCCATGTGATTCGCACACGATGACGACACTGACGGACAAGGACATCAACACCGCGGCGAAGTCGCTCGACGCGGCACTCATTCCATTCAACGCGCGGTTTCCCGGCGGCGCGGGCGAACGGCAGCCGGTGCATACCGTTTACGGCGGCGCGCATCTGTTCAAAGCCGACACGACGCGCAAGCTCGGCGAAGCCGCGCTGCGGTTTCTCGCCGAGTACGGCGGCAATCCGACGACGTTCGCGCGTGCGATTGCGCTAGCGGACGACTGGATCGCGGAGCGGATCTATCCGCGAGTCGTAGAGAAGCTGAACCGCGAGCCGGTCGAGGATTTTCGGATCGATTTCGAAGACGGTTACGGCAACCGGCCGGATGAAGAGGAAGACGGACATGCGGCTGTGGCGGCGCGCGAAGTCGCACGCGGGATGAAGGAGAGCACGCTGCCGCCGTTCATCGGCATCCGGATCAAGCCGTTTACGCAGGAGCTGACGCGGCGCAGCATCCGGACGCTCGACATTTTTCTGACGACGCTGACCGCCGAGAGCGGTGGGCGGCTGCCGTCCGGATTCGTCGTCACCCTGCCGAAGATTCAGCTCGCCGAGCAGGTGACGCTGCTCGCCGATCTCTTCGACCTGCTCGAGCCGCGGCTGAAACTCGCGCCGGGATCGCTGCGGCTCGAGTTCATGATCGAGACGACGCAATCGATCATGAATGCGAAGGGGGAGTCGAACCTGCCGGGGTTCCTCGACGCCGCGCGCGGACGCGCGATCGCAGCGCACTTTGGAACATACGACTACACCGCGAGCAGCAACATCACCGCATCCGAACAGCGGATGGATCATCCGTCATGCGATTTCGCGAGGCACATGATGCAGGTCGCCTACGCAGGAACGGGTCTCTGGCTCTCCGACGGCGCGACGAACGTGATGCCGATCCCTCCGCATCGCGGAATGTCGCTCACCAGCGAGCAGATCGCCGAGAACTTCACGATCGTTCATCGCGCGTGGAAGCTGCACAGCGATCACATCCGCCATTCGCTCGTTCACGCCTACTACCAGGGATGGGATCTTCATCCGGCGCAACTTCCGACGCGTTACGCAGCGGTCTACTCGTTCTTTCTCGAAGGGATGAAGCTCGCCACGGAGCGGCTGCGCAACTTCATGGAAAAGGCCGGGCAGGCGACCCTCGCCGGCGACGTGTTCGACGATGCGGCAACCGGACAGGGACTGCTCAACTACTTCATCCGCGGATTGAACAGCGGCGCGCTGACAGAAGAGGAAGCGCTGGCGACTGGTCTGACGCTCGAGGAATTGCGCAGCCGTTCGTTCGTGAAGATCCTGAAGGGACGACGCGGCGGGTAGGGGGCGGTGGGCGGGACTTCAACATTCAACATTGAACATTCAACATTCCCGTCTCCCTCTCCAGGAGAACGGGAATGTTAAATGTTGAATGTTAAATGTTGAATTGATCCTTCACCCAAGAAAAAGGCGGCGGGCTACGCGCCCGCCGCCGCGGTTAGGAGAAGATTCAACTAGTTATACGCGGCCGTCGTCGAGATCGTTTAGTTCCTGCTCCAGACGCTGACAATAATTGCAACGAGGGGCCAACGATGAGTCAGCTACGATCCCCGGTAAGTCGAGTATCCGTAGGGGCTTAGGAGGAGCGGGACGTGGTGGTGCGCGGTCGGGTCTTTTACCTCGAAAGTAATGGTGACCTCAGGAAAAAAACCGCGGTTGTACGCCCCCGTGGCGAAGACGAGCCGGTAGTTGCCGCGACGCAGCGGATGGCCTTCGGTGAGCGTCCGCAGACGTCCGTCGGCGTCAGTCACTCCCGTGCTGACCGCGGTCCATTTTTCGCCCTCGAGAACTTCGAGTGAGACGCGGACGCCCGCCGCGGGACGCCCGAGGGCCGTGTCGAGGACGTGAGTGGTAATTGCCGCCATCAAAGCACCAGTTTCTCGAGACGAAGTGCTGTGATCTTCTGCTGTTCGGCGGCAGCGATCCGCAACTCCGTCGCGGAATCATGATCGATTCGCTCGCGAAGGCTCGCGAGCATCTCTTCGGCGGAACGACCGGTCGCGCAGATGAGGAAGACGTGGCCGAACTTGTCGTGATAGCGGCGATTCTCGTCGGCCAGTGCGCGCCGAGTCTGATCGCCGGCGGCGGTCGTTCCCGCCTGCTCCTGCGACGACCAGCGAGTTCCGCCGGTCGCCCCGATTGCCGGATGTGCGAGGAACGCTTCCATCCAGTCGCTCGTCTCCAACGACGACGCAGCGCGATCGGATGCCTTCAGCAGTTCGTCCCACGTTCGGAAAGGACGAGCCTTCGCGACCGCAGCAGCCCAACGCTTCGACGCGTTGCAGCGGAGAAGCTCGCGCTCCGGCTCGATCAGCGTATTGATATGTCGGACGGCCGCAGCGCGGCGGCCCGCTTCCGTCGCACTTCCGCACACGCGCAGGCGGCTGACTCCACCGTCAGGAAAGACGTTTAGACGAACGTGCGTGAACGGACCCCGTGCCACGATCTCGTCCGCGAAGAAGTGCCGCGTGTGCGCCTGCAACTTCGTTCGCGGCAGGAGTTCAACCCATTCTTTGCCATCCGGCGATCCGTCGATCGAGCAGGTATCGGGGAAGTTGCCTTTGAAGTGATTCGTGTCGATCTCGAGCCGGCGGATCATTCCTTCTGTTGCGAGCCGCACGATGACCCAATCATGTCCGGGGCCGCGGCGACGTTTCGTCTCCCATCCGTCGCTCATGTTGAGCGCGCGTCCCGGCATGATCAGATTGTTCTTCGGCCCGAAGAACATATCGCTGCAGTCGAGCACCTCTCCGCCGTTCTCGGCGGCGGCGAGATCGATCTCGTGCGCGAGCCCTCCGGCGAGATGCCAGTCGGGAACGACTTGGCCATGGACGCGAAAACGGGCGACGCCGCCGTCGGGAAAAATGTTGAGCCGCAGGTGCGTGAACGCGTGAAGGTCGCGCACTTCAAAGGGATTCTCGCTGTCGCCTTTCAGTTTTGTCTGAGCCAGTACCTCATGCCACTGCGCCGCGAGAAGGTCCTCGACGGTTGCATTCGGCGAGAGAGAGACGCCATCGATCGAACAGGAGTCTGGATAGTTCCCGCGGAAGAACGCGGTGTCGACGACGACACCGTGCACGACTCCACGCGCGCCGAGGCGGATGATGGCAAAGTCGTTACCGGGCGTCCGCTTGCGGCGCGACTCCCACCCGTCCATCCATTTCCCGCGGTCGGTGTACTCGTGCTCCTTCCACACCGGCTTCGTGGCACGGATCAGATTCTCTTTCTCTGCGAAGAAGTCGTCATTCGCGTAGAGAACACTTCCGCCCAGCCGTTCCGATGCAAGGTCGAGCAGATCGGTGAACGGCATTCCTACTTGTCCGCCATCTTCTTGCGCAGCGCGTAGCCGACGACCTGCGCGCGGTCGTGCAGCCGCAGCTTGTCGAGAATGTTCCGCACGTGAAACTTGACCGTGTTCTCGCTGAGATCGAGCTCCTTGGCCAGCTTCCGGTTCGACGTCACGCCTGCGACCATCAGCTCGAGCACCCCGCGCTCGCGCGGCGTCAGCACTTCTTCCTCCTCCGCGGCGGGCTTCGGCAGCGGTTTGGCGAACTCCTGCAACAGCCGTTTCGCAAGAGCGGGAGTCATCGCCGGTTCTCCTGCGGCGGCGCGGTCGAGTAGTGCAAAGAAATCGTCCGCTTCGAGATTCTTCTGCAGATACCCCTGCGCGCCCGCTTTGATTGCATCGAAGAGGGTGACGTCGTCTTCGGATGCGGTCAGGATCACGACCTTGACGCCAGGGACGTCGGCCATGAGCTGCCGCGTTGCCTCGATGCCGTCGAGCTCTGGCATCGAGACGTCCATCAGGACGAGATCGGGCTGAAGCTCTTTCGCAAGCACGAGAGCTTCCTTGCCGTTCCGTGCCTCTCCCACCACATCGTGACCCTGCGCGTTGAGGAGGCTGCGCAGACCGTCACGAAAGAGCGAGTGATCATCCGCGATGAGGATTCGCACGCGTGGAGTATAGCGGTGAGCCCCACCCGATCAGGTAGGGCATGAGCCCACCTTGATGCGATCGCCGGCCACCCCTCGACAGTTAGCGCACCGGCCGGCACCTTCTCACAATGTGGTATCCGCCCATGAGTGTTCCGGATGTGATTCTTCCGATGGCGCCGTCCGTGCTGCGTCCTGGTGATGCAGAATACGGGCTTGCGGACTCGTTCATGCTGACGCTGCGCCGGGTGAAGCTCTACGCGGTTGTGCTCCCGATTCTTGCGTTGATCGCGCTCGAGATCGCGACGTACTTCGTCATCGGCGAAGTCCCGGTCGCCTCGCGTCTCGTTCTCGATGCCATCGCCGTTGGTGGCATTCTGATCTTTGCCTGGGTCATCTTCCGCTTCATCGGACAGATGCAGCAGCGTCTGGAGCGTCAGAACGAAGAGCTGCTGGCACTTCACAAAGCCGGACTCGCGGTTTCCGCGGAGCTTTCCCTCAGTGCGGTTCTCTCCACCGTCGTCGATCAGGCGCGCTTGCTTCTCTCTGCGAAATACGGCGCGATTTCGGTGATCGATCGCGCCGGGCGCATCGAGGAGTTCATTACCGCGGGCGTTTCCCCGGATGAGGAGAAGGCAATCGGACCGCCCCCGGTCGGTCACGGAGTGCTCGGCGTCGTACTGCACGAAGGTGTTCATCTGAGGCTGACCGATGTGCGGGCGCATCCGCGCTCGGCAGGTTTTCCGCCGAGTCATCCGGTGATGCGCACCCTGCTCGCGGTTCCGATCAGCTGCAAGAGTCCGTTCCTCGGAAACCTCTATCTGAGCGAAAAAACGAACGGTGGCGAATTCACCGAGCACGACCACGAGACGCTCGAGCGCCTCGCGCTCCAGGCAGGCATCGCGATCGACAACGCGTATCTGCACGCGCGGGCGGCCGATCTCGCGATCGCCGAGGAAAGGCTTCGTATCTCGCATGAGATGCACGACGGCCTGGCGCAGGTTCTCGGATACGTGAACACGAAAGTGCAGGCGGCGGATGCATATCTTCAGCGCGGCAAAGCTGACGAGGCGAGCGTGCAGATGCGCGAGCTGGCAGTTTCCGCGCGTGCCGCGTACGTCGACGTTCGCGAGGGCATCGTCGGTCTTCGCACTCTTCCGCAGGGCGACCGGCCGCTCGCCGACAGCCTTCGCGAGTACATCGAGCGTTGGGAAGAGCAGTCGAAGGTGCGGACTGAGCTCACGGTCGATTCCGAGCTGCGCTTGAAGCCGAGCGCTGAACTGCAGCTCGTGCGGATCGTCCAGGAAGCGCTCACGAACGTGCGAAAACATGCGCACGCGACTGTGGTGCGCGTGACAGTCGTCCGACGCGATGGAAGGGTCACCGCTACGATCGAAGACGACGGCGCCGGCTTCGCGCGCGGCGCGGCGCGCCCCACCGAATTTCCCCGCTTCGGCCTCACAACGATGGACGAGCGCGCAAGAAGCATCGGCGGAACCCTCGAGATCGACAGCGAGCTCGGACGCGGCACGCGGGTCGTTCTGGACGCGCCTGCCACGTAGACATCCGCGTCCGGGTGGTGAGCCCAATCCCCCTCAGCGCATCTGAAATTTGTGTGGCGGCGGGCGCCCTCGCCCGCCGGCTCGGACGGGGCGGGATGCTACAGAG
>JAENWF010000090.1 GCA_016650215.1 Thermoanaerobaculia bacterium | reverse complement strand
GCTTCGAGATCGGAGTTCTCGTAATAGAAGGTGTCGCCAGTCAGCGCGAGCGCAACCGGCATCCGGTCGAGACTCTCCATGTACTCGGCTCGCGAGACGAGCTTCGAGGAAGAGCGCCGTCTCTCCATGATCGCGGAGAGATGATCCTTCGCCCGCGTACGGAAGAAGACCCAAAGCAGAACAGCGGCTAAGACCAAGCCAGCTACGGTGATGTTACCGAGCGAGAGCATTCATGCCTCCTGAGTCGTCTTCTGCGATGTAAAACGAATGTACGCCCTTTTCATACGAAAAGCACGAGCACGAGTTACCGATAGAATGGAAGAGATGGCGGCCTCCAGACGGAACACGCGCAACGAGCATTCCTCCGGAGGCGCGGTGGTCACCGTCATCGATGGAGTCACGCACGTGGCCCTCATCGCCACGCGTGGACGGACGCGCTGGGGACTCCCCAAAGGTGCGGTGTCGGAGGGCGAAACCTCTGAACAGGCTGCGCTGCGCGAAGTTCTCGAAGAAACCGGGCTTCAGGCCGAGATCATCAAGCCGCTCGACACGATCGAGTACTACTTTCGCGCCGGCGATACGCTGATCCGCAAGCGCGTGGACTTCTATCTGATGCGTTATGTGGACGGCAAGCTCACGCCGCAGCTCAGCGAGGTCGACGACGTGGAGTGGGTCGAGCTGCGCGAGGCGATTTCGCGCGCGAGCTTCGAGTCGGAGCGGAAGCTGCTCGAGATCGCTTTGCAGGACGTTTGCCTGCCGGACGCGAAACTGGGCTAGCCTTCTTCGCACCTGCTGGCGCGCGCTGCTTCGTAATCGTTTCCGCGACCGTCAACGCTTTCTTTCCTTTCGCCGCGCGATTGCTTTTCCAGATGTTCGACGCGTCGACTTCCTCGACTCGGCGGTTCGAGATCACCGAGCGCGGCGCCACCTCCGTCACATCGATCTCATCGTTCGCGAACTCGTCGCGGTGCTTGAGCAGCAGCCACTCGTTTCCCTTCGGCGAGCGTCCCTTGATGCGGACCAGTGCCCACTCGCCGAACATTTTCCTGCCGCGAAGCTTGAAGGTCAGCTTTCCCTGGTTGAGCGCCTTGAGGGGATCGTCGCCGGGCTCGACGAACTCCCAGGTTCCGTTGTCCCAGATGATGACGTTCCCGCCGCCGTAGTTGCCCGCCGGGATGACTCCCTCGAATGCCGCGTACTCGTACGGATGGTCCTCGGTCATCATCGCGAGCCGCTTGACCGAGGGGTCATAGCTCGGACCCTTCGGGACAGCCCACGACTTGAGGACACCGTCCATCTCGAGCCGGAAGTCATAATGAAGATGGGAAGCCTGATGCTTCTGAATGACGAAGATCGGCTGCTTTCTGCCCGAAGACTTTTCGCCGCCCGCGGGCTCCGGTGTGTCGCCGAAGTCACGCATCGTTCTGTATTTCTTGAGAAGGTCAGCCATCCACGACTCCTCGCCAGACAGGACGAATTGCATTCGTCATTCCAGGCGCGGCCTGGCAGAAGTCGCTGATTTGGTTAGATTTGCCGGTACGGAGGCCCCGAACTTGCAGAGATCCGCGCGCGGCTCGACGCCTATGTCCTCATCCATTCGCAGGATGCTCTGGGGTGCCTTCGGCGCCTTCGCGCTTTTCACGGCGGCCGGTGTCGCGGTGACCACGGCTGTGCTCCAGGTGGACAAGCGTCACGAATACGAAGTGGTTCACGGATCGCGCCCCCTGCTCGAAACCGTCCGGACGATGGACGACGCGATCGAGACGATGGTTTCTGCGGCTCGAGCATACCTTCTGACCGGACAGAGCCAGTTCATCGACGCGTACGACAAGTCGGTTCTCACGTTCAGAGAAGCCGAGGGGCTGGCTGTACAACTGGCTGACGAGCCGCGGGATCAGCGCATGGTGTCGGATCTCCGCCGGCATTTTGTCGAAGTGCGGGGGCTGACGGACCGGCAGATTGCGCTTTACAAAGAGGATAAGAAGGCAAACGCGCTCGAGTTCATGCTGGAGACGACGCGGATCCTGAACACGACTCCGCGTTATGGCCGGATGATCCTCGAGCGTCATCGCAATGCCGACGTCGCGGCGCTCGATGGCGTCGACAGCTTCCGGACGTGGGTGATGATGACGTTGCTGCTGCTCGCGATCGTGATCGTTGCGGGCGCGGCGTTCGCGATGTGGCGCATCGAGCAGTCGCTGGTCAGCGCGATCACGCGGCAGTCGAAACGCACCGAGGCAATGATCGCCGGGATGTCGGACGGCGTCATGCTCATCGATGGAGAAGGGCGCACCGTCTTCATCAATCCCGCTGCAAAAAGACTTCTCGGAGGCGGCGAGATCGGCATCCCGATCGTCAAGCATGCGGCGACCTACGGCCTCTTCGATCAGAAGGGAAGGCCGCTCAGCACTGAGGAGCTGCCGATGGCACAGGCGTTGGCGACCGGGCGCACGATCACTGACGTGACTGTTCTTCTGATCCGCGGCAGCCGGCGCGTGTCAGTGTCGATGAGCGCGACGCCGCTGAAGGAAGAAGGAAAGACCACCGGTGTCGTCGTGACGTTCCGCGACATCACCGAGCGGCGGCGACTCGAAGAGGCGATGCAGCTTCAGGCGGAGCGCGCGCAGATTCTGGCGGACGCCGGCGCATTCTTCGCGAGCAACATCGACCCCGCCTGGGTGACGCAGGCGATCGCCGAACGGACAGCGGAAGCGCTCGGCGACTGGGCCGCGGTCGTCCTCAAGACCGGCGATTCGAAAGAGCTCAGAGTCGCATCGATCTATCACCGCGACATGGCTTCGCTCGGCCTCGCCTGGTCGTACATCTATCGGCAGCCGCTCACGGTCGGCGAGGGGATCGTTGGCCAGGTGGTCGCCACCGGATACCCCTCCCTCACCCGCAACCTGGGGCTGAGCGGCGGGGCGCGGACAGACGACACCTCGTATCACGCGCCGTCAATGCGGCTAGCCTCGCTGCTGATTCTCCCGCTGCGCACACGCCGTGAGACTCTCGGCGCGCTGCTGATCGCCGCGAACGATCCAGCGCGCGCGATGACAGACGACAACCTGCCGCTCGCCGAGCTTCTCGCCGAGCGTGCCGGGCTCGCAGTGGAGAACGCAAAGCTCTACACCGACCAGGTCGAAGCGCGGAAAAAGGTCGAAGACCTCTCGCGGCTCAAGGACGAGTTCCTCTCGATCGCATCGCACGAGTTGAGGACGCCCGTCACGTCGATCAAGGGTTACACCCAGCTCGCGAAGACGCTGATTCGCGAGAACGACCTGGCGACGTCCGAAGAGTATCTCGACATCGCGCTCGATCAGATCGACCGGATGTCACGCCTCATCATCGAGCTTCTCGATGTGTCACGCATCGAGACCGGGCGGCTCGAGATCCGCCGCGAGCCGATTCCATGGTGCACCTTCGTCCGCGACGTCGTGCATCGCCATCACACCGCGGTGAGCGATCGCCGATTCCATCTCAACGTTCCCGACGCGGCGAAGACCGTCAGCGGCGACCGCGACCGGCTCGAACAGGTTCTCGGCAACCTGCTCGAGAACGCAGTCAAGTACTCGCCTGAAGGCAGCGACGTCTTTGTGAGTGTCGTCGATCGGGGCGATCAGATGGTGACTTCGGTCTGCGACCGCGGCATCGGAATTCCGGCGGATGAGCTCAAACAGGTGTTCGAGCGCTTCCATCGCGGGCGCCAGGTGTCGTCGAGCAACTACGGCGGGTTGGGGCTCGGTCTTTACATCACCAGGCAGATCATCGAGCGCCATGCCGGCACAATCTGGGTGGAGAGCCAGGAAGGCTCCGGCACGACGTTCCACTTCTCGCTCCCGGTCAGCGAAGTCGGCGCTGCCGTCGCGACGGCATGATGCTCGCCGCGCTGATGCTCGCGGCTGTGATGGCCACGGGCGAGCCCGATCTCCGGCTCGAGCTCGTGCGTCACTCGCTGACCGGAACGCACTATCGCTACCGGCAATACATCAACGATGTGGCGGTCGTCGGTGGCGAGGTAAACGTGACGGTTTCGCCCGGCGGTGAGTTGCGCGAGGTGCGCAGCGTCGCGTCCACGCCCGTCACGGCGATGCGGTGGGCCGGGGCGCCCTTGCTCACACAGAACTACATCAATGTAGATGGGGTTGCGCGGCTCGCGAATCGCGTGGAGACGAGGGACGGAGTGCTTCGAACGGTTCGCTACTTTGATGCGGAGAGCGGCGACCTGTTGCGCGAAGAGGAACATTTCTATCGAGCGAAAGCGACCCGCGTATTCGATCCGGATCCGGTGACTCGTCTGAACGATCCGTCGCTGCAGGATCGCGGCGACGCCGACCGCGCCGTGCCTGCTGCGGCGTACAGCGACGCCGAGATCGACGGTCTCGATATTCCGTTCGTGCGTATCGTCGATACGCAGAATCCGGCCGTTCCGCCGGCGGACTCGACGCAGCCGCTGCTCTTTCTCCGCAGCGAGAGCGGGTTCGAGGATGTGAACGCGGTCTTTCACATCGATCGCGCGCAGCGCCATCTGCAGGAGCTTGGCTACGACGGCGATCGCGCCATCGCGAGTTACACGATCGACGTCGACACGCATGCCGCTTCCGGGGCCGACGACTCGTTCTTCGTCGCATCGCCTGTGACAGGGCGCGGCTCGCTCTTCTTCGGCGAAGGGGGGACGGACGATGCGGAAGACTCCGACCTCATCGTTCACGAATACGCGCACGCGATTCACGAGTGGATCGCCCCCGGCACGTTCCTCGGCGCCACGAGCAGTCAGGCGCGAGCCGTCAGCGAAGGGTTTGGCGACTACTGGGCGCTCAGCGCGAGTTACGCCGCCGCGATCACCTCGGGCCGCGACCCCTTCTGCTTCGCCGACTGGGATGCTCGCTGCTGGGAGGACGCAACGAGCGAGCGCTGCGGCTACGCCCCTGGATCGGATTGCCTCCGGAGACTCGATAGCGCGAAGAGCGTGCGCGATTTCATCGACTCCGGAAATTCCGGAAGCGAGCATCTCAATGGCGAGATCTGGTCGTCGGCATTGCGCGAGATCTTCGTCGCGCTGATCGCTCGCTACGGCGTCGAAGAGGGTAGGAGGATCAGCGACACGATCGTGATCGAGTCGCTTTTCGGCACGCCGCCGAATCCTTCCTTCGCCGCAATCGCGGCACGCATGCTCGCAGTCGACCGTTATCTCAACAGCGGTGCGAGCCGCGCCGAGATCTGCGCAGCGATGACGCAGCGCGGAATCCTTTTCACGTGCGGCCTGCCGCGGGGCGAGTCGACGTTGTTCCAGAGTGCTCAGCGCGGAGTCGCGATTCCTGACAACACGCCCGGAGGAGTGATTCTCTCCGCGTTCGTCGACGACGGACGGTTAGTCGAGCGCGTCGAGGTCAGCGTGAACATCCGCCACCCGCGGCGCGGCGATCTGCGTCTCGTGCTCATCGCACCCGACGGCGCGCAGCTCACGCTTCAGAACCCGTCCTTCGATCGCGCGCCCGACATCGTCGCGACCTACGGACGCGAAGTCGTACCGCCCGACTCGCTCGCGGTTCTGCGCGGCCGCCCCGCCCGCGGCGAGTGGCGGCTGGGCGTCTCCGACAACGGTTTTCGCGATGAAGGGGAAGTGCTGTCGTGGAGTCTCATCATTCAGTTCGCAGGCGAGCAGCCGCTCGATCAGCGGCCTTCGGCCGAGGCACGGCAGTTCATACCTGCCATCGCGCACAACCCGGGGTTGAACGGAACGTTCTTCCGAAGCGACGTGAGGCTGTTCAACCGTGGAAGCCGCGAGACCGTCACGACGCTCGTCTTCACGCCGGCCGGTGCCGAGGGACGAATCGACTTTGGCGCGGTGAAGGTGGTCGTTCCGGCAGAAGGAGTCGTCGCGTTAGACGATATCGTGCGCGGGCTCTTCGGCACCGCGGGAAGTGGCCAGCTCGAGATTCTCGGCGATGTGCGTGCGGTCGCTCGCACGTACACAGAGCACGATGGTGGCACTCTCGGCCATTCGGTTCCGGCAATCGATCCGGCTGCGGCGATGCGACGCGGCGACGCGCCGCAACTCATTCCATTCGTGGAGAACAGCGCGACGTTCCGCACGAATACCGGCTTCGCGGAAACGTCGGGCTTCGCGGGCCGTGTGCGTGTTCGATATCCCGGAGGAGAAGAGACGTATCCGATCACACCCTTCGGTCATCTGCAGATTCGCGCGAGCGGCGCTGGCCGAGTCTTCGCTGAGGCGAGCGTGATCGAAGGAGACGCTGCGGTGATCGCTTACGCGTCCGTCGTCGACAACGGTTCGGGGGACGCGATGATGATTCCGGCCGAGCGCGTGCCGCCGCAGGCGCGGACGCTGTTTGCGCCGGCGGTCAGCGCTGTCGGGGCGAACGATTCCTACTGGATGACAACTCTCTGGACGGCGAATGGTCCCGCGACCGTCTCGTACAACGGTGCAGGAGCCGTGAGACTGGATGCGGGGGAGGTGACGGACGACGTTGTGGCGAGCCGGTTCGCCGCGGCCGGCACGCGAGGAGTCATACGCGCGGAGTTACCAGGGGGATCGCTGATCGGATCGCGCACGTTCAGCCGCAACGGGGGCGACTTCGTCGCGTTCGCCGGGCCTTCGAGCGCGACGCGCGATCTGATCGGGATCGAAGTGAGCGCGCGATTCCGCACGAACATCGGCCTCATCGCGTCCGAAAGCTCGAGCGTGCGCGTGATCATCCATGACAGTGCCGGGGTCGAGATCGCGCGTTCCGAGCATTTAGTCGGTGCCGGGCATCTCGAGCAGTTCTCGGTTGTCTCCCCCGTGACGAATGGCCGCGCTCGCATCGAGGTACTCGAGGGAAGCGTTTACCCGTACGGCTCCGTCGTCGACAACGCCAGCGGCGACTCGACCCATCTCGCCCCTCTGTAGGTGGTTTGCGCTTCCGGCACCCGAAGCCGTATTCTTCGCCGCCATGTCCGGACGCCCCCTTGCGGAGCCGCAGTCACTCTCGCAGCTCCCGCCGAAGCTGCTCGAGGAAGTCCTCCGCCAGCTTCGCGGCACCCGGAACGACATCATCCGTTTTGGTGTGTGGAACATCCGGAACCTCACCGACGACGAGTTCAACCACACCGACGACCGCAAGCTCCTCGGCTACTTCCGCCAGGATCTGCTCGAGACCCGCTTTCTGTCGAAAGGGCGCCGCATCGACCTCATTCAGTTGTGGCACTGGTACGACGATCAGATGTCGGGCGTCGAGCCGTTGCTGCTCGATCGCGAAGAGGTCTTCCTCAATATTCAGGACAAGGATCTCGAGAAGGTGCGGAAGCGGATCTCGGAGATCCAGTCGTTCTTCCCGACGCTGCGCGGCGACGATCTCGAAGCGTTCAAGCGGGTCAAGTACAAACTGCGCCGCACGGTCCTGCGGCTGACCTACGACCTGCACCATCTGTTCAAGCGCCTCGAAAAGTACCGCAAGAACACCTTCGGTCCTGGTTCCCCCGCGCCACATCCCGAGGGCCTCCCACGCGAAGCGGTCGTCGATGTACCGGAACCGCCGCCGATGGCCGACCACGACGAAGAGACGCACGACACGCCGTAGAGACTCGCTACTCGTTACTCGTCACTCGTCTCAAATCTCCGCACTCGCTCTCTGCCCCTCCCCAACGGTCACCTGCGCACTCGCTTCAACAGAATCACCGTTGCCGAGGATCTGGAGAGCGTAGGTTCCTGGCGCGATGTTCTCGAGCGTCGTGACGCCCGGACCTGCGTCGATGGTGAAGAACGGGATCCCCGGGCCGCGCTCATACGGACGGCCATCTGCGCCGACAAGGCGGGCGCGCCGGATCACCGAACCCTTCGACTGCACGACGATCGAGCCGCCTGGAGTAAGCGCAACGGTCGGATTCGACGGCGAGGAAAGCGCGATCATCTGGGAGGCATAACCGTAGGCCCAGACGTTTGCGCGATAGGTTCCCGCGTCGAGAGGGAGGCGAAGTGCCTCTGCGGCACCGCCGGCGAAGCGCATCGACTCGAAGACCACCCGATTCTGTGCATCGACAACCCGCACCAGCGCGCGGAGGGCACGTCCGTCACGCCCGTCGACCACGCGCAGCAGAACTCCGTCGTTGCGCGCGAGCTTGAGCTCGACCTCGCCGCCGCTGTCGCCCACCGTGACGCTCGAGGTTTTCGTTCCGTAATCGGCTTTCTCCGCCGAGACGTTGTACGTGCCGGGGGTGATCGCGTCGATCACGAATACTCCGGAAGCATCAGTCTGGACTGTGCGTAACGGGAAACGCGGACCGTCGTTGTCCGCACCTCGCACGTCAATGGTCGCGTCTCCGATGGGTGAGCCGGTGGCAGCATCGACGACGCGGCCGCGCATCGTTGCGCTACGCATGTCGATGTCGAACGTTCCGGAACCCTTCACCTTGTAGGTTGTTGAATACGGCGCACCGCGCTGAATGTCGACGACGCTCACGTCGTAGGTCGCATCATCGAGGCCGGTGACCTCGAAGTAGCCGTCGCGATCAGTTGTGGTGTGGGCGCTGGTTTGGGCTTCGGCACCGCGGGGGGAAAACATCATCATCAGGTCGGCCAGCGGACGTCCCTCGCGCGTCACACGCCCGCGAACGACGGTGCCCGATTTGAACTCGATGTCGGCTGTCGCCGATCCTCCCGGTTCGAGCTGAACCGAAACCTGGGGTGATGTCTTTCCCATCCCGAACGTGCCGCTGGTTCGCGCCGAGAGTCGCACTGTCCCGGTGGGAGCGCCCTCGATCCTGTAATTGCCGTTCGCATCAACCGGCGACATGGCGTTTCCGTTCGGGCTCTGAGCCCCGACCGCAGCCTGCTGCATTTCATCGGCGCTGAGACCGATGACCCGTCCGGAAATGACACCGCCTGCTTTCATGACGATACGCGCCGGCGCACCGCTCGCTATGTCGAAATCTCTCAGTTGTCCCGGCGCTTCTCCGCGCTTCGACGCGTTGAAGTTGTAGCGGCCGGGAGCCAGCGCCTCGAGCTGGAAGTTGCCGTTCGCGTCGCTGCTTGTCATTCCCCGTCCCGAAGCAGCGCCTGCCGAAGAGGTCGCGGTCACCATTGCATCGGCAACCGGCGAGCCTGCCTCCGTTACAACGACGCCGGTTATCCGCACTCCGCTCGAAAGCTGTGCGTCGACTCGCGTCTCGCTGCCCGAGAGCGTGATCGTCTTCGTCGTTCCGACCATCCCGGGCTTCGAAAAGACGAAGGCGCGTTCTCCAGGCTCGAGGTTGTCGAATGTGAACTCGCCGCTCGCGTCGGTGGTGGCCTGCTCATCGTTGAATGAACCGCGCGTGATCCGGCCTCCCATGACGTCAATGCGGATCTCGACGCCCGCTAGTGGCGAGCCCTCGGGTCCGGTGACCTTTCCTCTCGCCCGAACGCCATGCTCGAGCGCGACCTCGATCTCCTGAGTCGATTTCCCTTCCTCGACCGCGACGTTCGACACGCGCCCAGTGGTGTAGCCGGGAGCCTTTGCGATGACGATCGTTTGTCCGGATGGAATGTTGTCGAGAACGAAGGAGCCGCTCTCACTCGTGAACGGCTTCGTTTGTCCCGATCCCATGAAGACCATCCCGCCTCCGCCCCGGAAAGGACTGACACCAGCTTCGAACGTCGTCACCGGTTGCCTCGTGGTCTTGTCGACGACGCGACCCACGACGCGACCGCCGGGAGGCAACTCAAGCAGGAAGTCGTTGCTGGGCGCCGAGACCTGGCGCATCTGCTGGATGAACTCATCTTCCTTTCCGAAGTTGAGTTGAATCGTGCCGGGCGTGAGATCGCCGAGAGTGAACGAGCCATCGGCCGAGGTCTCGGTAGACGCATTGGCACCCTCGGCGAATGCAATGACGCGAACGCCTGCGACGCCGGCGCCGGAGCGTGTGACGCGTCCTCGGACTTCTACACCCGGGTCGAGCTTCACCTCGATCGGCTGCGGAGCGTTGTTGACGCGGAACGCGCGGACGGTCTTCATCGCGAAGCCTTCGCGTTTGAAGTTGACGTCGTACGAACCTTCCTTGAGTCGAATCGAGAAAGTTCCGTCGGCTGCGGTCTGCACCTGATCGTCTTCACGCCCACGTGAGCCGCCGAACACCATCCGACGCATCGAGCTGACGTCCATCCCGACAGACAACACCGCGGCGACTGCGACGCCAGCGACAGGGCGCTCATCGCGATCGGTAACCCGGCCCGTGACCAGCATCCCCGCGGGAATGGTGATGGTGACACCCGACTTTCGTTCGCCGGGTGCAAGACGCATCGCCGTAGTGTTTGCGCTCGGAAATCCCTTCTTCGATCCGTCGATCTGGATGTCGGTTTCCGAATCCACACGCAGTACGAACGTGCCGTCCGGCGCGCTCACTCGCCGTTGCTGTTGGGATATCGGTCGTGAAAAGAAGCCGACGTCTCGAGTGACCGTCGTCTGAGAAACGCGCGCACCTGCGATCGGTTGCTTGTCTTCATTGATGACTGTTCCGCTGACACGTGCGAGCTGTGTGGCCGACAGGTTCTTTGATGCCTTCTCACCTGCTGCGAGCGTGATGCTCACCGGTGCGGGACGGTAGCCGGGACGCGATCCGAGGAGCTCGTATTTCCCCGGTGCTAGATTCAGGAGGGAGAACGCCCCCTTTGCGTCGGTGATCGCGGAAAACGGCATCGGCATGCGACCCGCGGAAAGCATGAGCGCCACGGTTGCTCCTGCGATTCCAGCCTGAGACTTTGCGTCGCGAACGTGACCGGTGATGCTCCCCGTCTTGCCGAGCCGGATGACGATCGCAGGATCACCAGCGCGGGAGCGCGTGCCCAGCAGGGCGCCGGACCTCGCTTCGAGCCAATCCCACTTTTCGCTTACATGTTCGAGCGCGAATGTTCCGTCTTCACCGCTCTTGCCGATTGCGTTTCCTCCGACGAAAAGCGTTGCACCAGCGACCGCAGTCTTGCCGTTCTCACCGACGACGCGGCCGCTCACGGTTACCCCGGCGGTGAGACTCTGATCGAGGGCTATTTTCTCAGTTGCACTACGGAAGGTCGTTCCCTCCGAACGAGCGAACTCCTTGTGAGAGACCGAATACCTGTCAGCCCATCGTGCAGGGTCGGGCATGCTGTATCGCCCTTCCGCGTCGGTGGTTGCGAGTACCTCCGCTCCCGATGCAAGGAACACGACCTGAGCTCCGGCGACCGGTTTGCCGTTCGCAGTGATCCTTCCCTGTTTGAGCGGAGCCGAAAACAACGGCACTGCTCCAGTGTCTTCGTCGCGTTCAACGGCGAACGCGACAGGCGCGTAGCCGGCCGCGACGATCTGAATGTCGGCGACCGGTTCTTTCGGTGAGTCGAAAGAGAATTTTCCTTTCGCGTCACTGACGATGGACGCGAGCGCCACCCGTTCCGGCTTGTCGGATACGAGCCGGATGCGTCGCGCTTCCGCGGTCTCGAGTGAGTGAAGAGTCACTTTCGCGCCGGCGACCGGCAGACCGTCTGAGTTCACGACTGTCCCCGTGATTGCCGCACTCGATGAAACCGCAACGACGAGACAAAGGACGACGGCGAGAAGGCGTCCGCGCATACACTCTCCTGTCAAAATAGAGTTCCGATTGCCTCTTAGACGGATGGATGCATTTCCGGTTCCGAAACAGCGACACTTGTAACCCTGTTCGGGCCCGCGTGACCAGCCTTCTGATGGTCGGACCTGCCCGCAAGCGATGAGAAACCGGCCTGTCGATGCAGTCGTGCTTCGCGAGCGTCTTGACGCACTCGTGGAAACGTTCGACGTCTCGACCATCACTCCCGATCCGCTCGAGCTCGTGCTCCGCTACACCGATCCGAGTGATCAGGAGATCGCCGGACTGCTGGGAGCCGCGTTCGCGTACGGCCGCGCCGACATCGTCGTCGTCAACATCGGCCGTGTGCTCGACGCGATGAAGCCCACGCCGCACACGTATCTGTCGGAGTTCCGCGCGGCTGAGGCGCGAAAGCGATTCGCCGGCTTCACGCATCGATTTCAAAAGACGCCTGAGCTGGTCGCGCTCCTCGGTGCGCTCGCGCGCGTGATCCGCACGCATGGCTCCCTCGGCGCGCTCTTCCGCGATTGCTACGATCCGAGCGATGCCGACATTGGCCCTTCGCTACAACGATTCGTCGCGTCGATTCTCCCGGCACCTGGCACACGAGATTCGACACCTCAACTCCGCTATCTGCTGACATCTCCCGCCGACGGCAGTGCGTGCAAGCGGATGAATCTCTTTCTCCGTTGGATGGTCCGCCGCACACCGCCCGACGTAGGCATCTGGGAGTTCGTTGACCCGGCGAAGCTCGTGGTCCCGCTCGACACGCACGTGCACCGGATTGCGGCATTTCTCGGCTTGAGTAGCCGCAAGAGCGCCGACTGGAAAACGGCGCGAGAGGTCACCGACAACCTGGCTCTGCTCGATCGAGGCGATCCCGTGCGCTACGACTTCGCGATCTGCCGGCTCGGCATCCTCGACCTCTGCAGCCGCAAGCGCCGGAAGGAGAATTGCGACGTCTGCCTCCTTCGCGACGTCTGCAGATTTCCGGTTTCGTGATTCAAGCAACCGTAACGCGCTTCAAGATTCTGCAGCTACAATCCAACGCTTTGGAGATGCGACTCACCGGGGCTCAACGTTCGAGTAGTCGATTTCCTTTTGTTTCAGATAGTTAGACGCGATTTCGTGGCGGCACCTGCGTTGAATGCTAGCGTCAGCCTCAATGACACGATCGCTTCTCACGAAGGTGCTGATCGGACTGCTCACGGTGGGCGTGGTGCTGGGAGCGTTTGTCTCCTTCCAGCGCAAACG
>JAENWF010000089.1 GCA_016650215.1 Thermoanaerobaculia bacterium | reverse complement strand
CGCGGCGGCGCGACGATCAGGCCGCGCTGTCCCTTGCCGATCGGCGCGATCAGGTCCAGCACGCGCGAAGACATGTTGTCGGGCACTTCGAGCTTGATGCGGCTCTCGGGATAGAGCGGCGTGAGGTTGTCGAACAGGATCTTGTCGCGAGCGACATCGGGATGCTCGAAGTTGACCGCCTCGACCTTGATGAGCGCGAAGTAACGCTCCCCTTCCTTCGGCGGGCGCACCTGGCCGGAGACGGTGTCACCGGTACGGAGATCGAAACGGCGGATCTGCGAGGGCGAAACGTAGATGTCGTCGGGTCCCGGAAGATAGTTGTACTCAGGCGCGCGCAGGAAACCGAAGCCGTCCGGAAGACATTCGAGCACTCCCTCGGAAAAGATCAGTCCCGACTTCTCGGTCTGCGCCTGAAGAACGCCGAAGATCAGGTCCTGCTTGCGCATGCCCGACGCGTTCTCGATGTTGAGCTCCTTGGCGAGCTTCGAGAGGTCGGGAAGCTTCATCTCTTTCAACATCCGGATATCGAGCGTCTCGGCGGGAGCCTGGTCTCCACGGCGCGTCTGCCGCTGTGGTGAGCTCGAGCCGTTCTCGTCCTCGGGCGTGGCCGCCGGTTTCGCCGGAGACTCTTCGCGCGCCTCTTTCGCAGACGAATTGTCGGATCCTGCTTCCTGCGGGGCTTCGTTGCCGTTTGCGTCGGCGATGACCGGAGCGTCTTCGCTCTCTTCCGCCGGCTTCTCCGCCTTCGCCTTGCGCGGTTTGCGCGCCGGCTTCTCCACCGGCGGTGCGTCGTCGCTCTCGGTTACGGTCGATTCGTTCTCGATTTCCTGTTCTGCCATTGGATCCTCGATGCTCTTTCCGATTCTCAGAGTCTTGCGAACATTTCGCGCCGCACCTGCTCGATGCCGTTCCTCGTCACCGTCGAAACGGGAAGAAGTCCGGCCGGGTCGAGCTTCAGGTCGCCGGCGATGGCCGCTCGCTGTTTCATTAGCTGTTGATTCGAGAGCTTGTCGCTCTTGGTCAGTAGAATTTTTTCCTCGATGCCGATCGAGGTCGCCCACTCGTGCATCTGCAGGTCATGCTCGCGAGGCTCGCGGCGCACATCGAGAAGGAGAAAGATCAGCTTCAGGTCATCCGAGGAATCGAGATACCCGCGCACCAGCGCGCCCCACGTCTGGGCGACGCTTTTGGGAACTTTCGCGTATCCGTAGCCAGGGAGATCTACGAGGTAAAACTTTTCGTTGATTAGATAGAACTGCACCGCCTGCGTCTTGCCGGGAGTCTGACTCACCCGCGCCACTGCTTTCCGGTTCACGACAGCATTGATGAGGCTCGACTTACCGACGTTGGAACGGCCGACCATTGCGATCTGTGGCCGCCCGTCACGAGGAAAGTCGGCGGGCCCGTACGCCGCCCGATGAAATGTCACTGTTCGGATTTCCAAAAGAGATCAGGGCTTGATGTAACTGTGGCGCCGAGAGGCGGAACCACGATTGATTTTTTCAGGGTTACAGAAAGCCGGTGTGATTACGACGTGGATGAAGCCAGCAGGCGTGTTGGGTAACGCACGCGATTTTGCCGATATTCTCGGTGAGGGTCAAGGACGAGGACTGAGGACCGAGTCCTCAGTCCTCTCTTCTCAGTGCGTCACAGGGGGCTCGACCAGGGTCTTCGCCGGCTCAGGGAGCTTCGCCTTGGCCGCGAGGGGGACGATGGTGCCGTCGAGAGCGACGAGGACGACCTCATCCATCGACTCGACCAAGTGAAACTCCATCTTCTCGCGGACATCAGCCGGGATCTCGTCGAGGTCGCGCTCATTGTCGGCCGGAAGAATGACTCGCGTCAGTCCTGCTCTTATGGCCGCGAGAATCTTGTCCTTTACGCCGCCGACAGGCAGCACCTTGCCGCGCAGCGTGATCTCGCCCGTCATCGCAATGTCGCGGTGCACAGGAATCTTCGTTATGGCCGAGAGGAGCGCCGTCGCCATGGTGATGCCGGCTGATGGCCCGTCTTTCGGGATTGCCCCTTCGGGCACGTGGATGTGAATGTCGAGCGAGGCGTGGAAGTCGGGATCGAGACCGAACAGCTCGGCGCGCGAACGAACGTACGACAGCGCGGCGCGCGCCGACTCCTGCATGACGTCGCCGAGCTTTCCGGTGAGCGTGAGGTTTCCCTTGCCGCGCGAAAGCGCGACTTCGGTCGACAGAATCTCACCGCCGACCTCCGTCCATGCGAGACCGGTCGCGAGGCCGATCTCGGCTTTGTCGTGAATCTGCTGCGAGCGGTACTTCGCCTTGCCGAGGAGCTCACGGACTTTCAGACGGTCAATCGTCAGCTCGTAGCTGCTCCCCTTCTGCAGGACGCGCCGCGCGACCTTGCGCAGCACCGATCCGACTTCGCGCTCGAGGCTCCGGACGCCGGCCTCACGCGTGTACGAGTCGATCAACTCCTCGACCGCGCTATCTTCGAACTTGATCTTCGCTTCTTCGAGGCCCTGCTCCTGCCTTTGCTTCGGCACAAGGAATTGCCGTCCGATCGCGAGCTTCTCGAGGTGCGTGTAGCCGGAGAGGTGAATGATCTCCATCCGGTCTTTGAGCGGCGCCGGAATCGTGTGCGTGACGTTCGCCGTCGCGATGAACATCACCTTCGAGAGGTCGTACTCGACGTCGAGGTAGTGATCGACGAACGCGTTGTTCTGCTCGGGATCGAGGACTTCGAGGAGCGCGGCGGACGGATCGCCGCGGAAGTCCATCGACATTTTGTCGACTTCGTCGAGGAGGAAGACCGGATTCACCGATCCTGCCTTCTTCATCCGCTGGATGATCTGGCCGGGGAACGCCCCGATGTAGGTGCGGCGATGTCCGCGAATCTCCGCCTCGTCGCGCACGCCGCCAAGGGAGAGGCGGACGAACTTGCGCCCGGTCGCGCGGGCGATCGACTTCGCGAGCGAGGTCTTGCCGACGCCTGGAGGTCCGACGAAACAGAGGATCGTTCCCTTCGGCTGCTTCACGAGCTGGCGGACGGCGAGGAACTCGAGGATGCGCTCCTTGATTTTCTCCAGGCCGTAGTGGTCCTCGTTGAGGATGTTCTCGGCGAGCTCGATGTCCTTGATCTCCTTGGTCGACTTTTTCCAGGGGACCGAGACGAGCCACTCGATGTAATTGCGTGAGACGGTCGCCTCAGCCGAGACGCCCGGCATTGCCTCGAGCCGCTTGAGCTCCTGCATTGCCTTCTCTTTCGTATCTTTCGGCATGCCGGCGTCTTCGATCTTCTGCCGCAGCTCCTCGATCTCATCCGAACGATCGTCCTTGCGGCCGAGCTCGTGGTGGATCGCCTTGATCTTCTCGTTGAGGTAGTACTCGCGCTGCGCCTTCTCCATCTGCTTCTTGACCTTGGAGTTGATGCGGCGGTCGATGTTGATCTTTTCGATCTCGGTCTCGATCAGATCCTGGAGCCGCTGAAGCCGCTCGAACGGGTGGACGATTTCGAGCAGCTCCTGCTTTTCGGGG
>JAENWF010000088.1 GCA_016650215.1 Thermoanaerobaculia bacterium | reverse complement strand
TTCTTGCAATTTCTGTGTACACGGGATCGACGCGCTTGATCGAGACCGGTGCCTTGACGTTCCCGTCGACGCGTTGCGGAGCATCGCCGGTCCCACCCAACTCTCCACCGAGCTGACCGCCGAGCGTTCCGCCGAGGGTTCCGCCGATCACGCCGCCGACGACTCCGCCGACCACGCCGCCAACTACGCCGCCAACGACCCCGCCGACCTGGCCGCCGACGACGCCGCCTTCACTTTCCGAGACGGTGGATGTCGTATCGCCTTCCGCCACCTCCACCTCGGGCACATCCAGGGGGATCTCGGTCGGCTGGCGAAACTTCTGTGGCTCGATGGTCGGAGTCTCGACGCGAGGCCTCGTCTGCGTCTTTGGCGTCGTCGAAGCGCTCGAAGCAGGAGGCGGCGGTGGGGGCGGAGGAGGAGGTGGGGCGGCCGACGTCACGATGAACGCATTGATCGGCTTCTGGATCACTTCGGGATTCTCTTTGACCCAGTAACCCGCTGCGATCACGGCGCCGACGCCGATGATGTGGAGCACCGCGGAGATGAGTGCGGTAACCCATCCACCTTTTTTCCGGTCCCGTCCCGCGGATTCGATCAGAACGTCATCGAACATGGCGCGCAGCCCTCTGCGGGACCGGCTCTGCCGAACTGGTGCCAGATGTCCCGGATTGGATGCGCCGAGCGGTGGAAAGGGAACCGGGAGCTGTGGAGACTGGAGCGGGAGAGGGGAATTGGTGGAGCCGAACGGGATCGAACCGATGACCTCCTGAATGCCATTCAGGCGCTCTCCCAACTGAGCTACGGCCCCACGAAGACTGGTGCAGGCAACTAACGCCCTTCGTGCGGCAAAATTCCACGCGAAGAGCGGGCGGATTCTATGGGATGCGCTACGATTGAGCAATGCGGAAGCCGAACATCGAGAAGCCCAAATTCGGGTCGCTTGCCGCAGCGCTGGCACGCGGCACGCCGCCGAGTTCGATCCCGAAGCGGGGACCAGCCACCGCGCCCCGGCGACGCCCGCAGGTCGGCAGGCCACCGTCGAACCGCCGTGGAAGCGGCTCCTGAGCGCGCGTGTTACGCTCGCCGTGATGGATGGCTCCGAGGAGTTGCATCCGGCGATTCGCGGTCTGAAGACCATTTGCCGCTGCAACAACATCAAGTACAAAACGATCGCGCGCGCGATTCGCGAAGGAGCGTGGACGCTCAATCAGGTCGCTGCGCGTACCACCGCCACGACCGGCGAGTGCGGCGGAAGCTGCACGCCCGAAGTGCAGCAGATGATCGCCGAGCTCGCGCCCAGGCATGCCACACGCGAGCAACCGGCCAAGCCGGCGCCCGTCGATGCATGGTGGATCAAGAAGTAAGTCGCCGACACCCGCCATGCACATCTACCTCAAGCCGACGTGAACGAGCTGCCGCAAGGCAGTGGCCGACCTGGAAGGTCGCGGGATCGAGCTCGAGAAACATGATCTGGCGAAAGATCCTCCCTCGCGCGAGTTGCTCGAACGGCTCATCGATGAGGATCGCATTGAGGACTTCATCAACTTGCGCAGCCCGGCGTACAAAGAGCGCGGTCTCGACGCGCGGCGCATGACGAAGAAGCAGGCGATTGATCTGATGCTCGAGGAGCCGAATCTCATCCGGCGGCCGCTGCTCCTCTCCGGGAAGAAGGCGATCTTCGGCTACAAACCGGAAGAGTACGACGACCTGAAGCGGGGATGATGTCGCCGGCCGGCTACGCGATCGCGGCGATCACGGTCATGCTCTGGATCATGTGGAGCGACACACTGCGGGCGCGCAGACCGTCGCCGATCCTCTACACGATCCGGATCGCGCTCTTTCTCGTCGTGAGCGGACTGCTTGTGCACAACCTCGTGCGCTATCCGCATATCTTTGCGGGTGCCGGGAAAGCATTCGCGATCCTCGCAGTCGTCGTCGGCATCCTCGGCGCAGCCTACTTTGCGCGCCGCCTCGTGCGACGGGTCTAGTGGGTTCTATCCTGAGCCGCGAAGACGGCGAAGGATCATCTGATAGCGCCTGGGACGCACGCGGTTCCTGCGACCCTTCGCTTCGCTCAGCGTTGTTATTCCAAACCTATGAGCGAAGCATCGGATCTTCGCGCTCACTTCACTACTCCTCGAGTTCCCTGCTTCGCTTTTCGAGCGCCGTGATCACGCTCTGGCGTTGCTGCACGGCCGGCAGTGAGTGCGCGTACGCTACGGCTTCGGCGAGTGCGGCGCGCGCCGCCGGCTTGTCGCCTTGCGCTGCGAGAACCTCGGCTTTCGTCCGGAAGATCGTCAGCTTTCGAGGCCCGTATGCACGCGAGAGCGCGCGGTCGGCGGCAGCAACCGCATCGTCGTATTTTTTCATCGCGCGGTATGCGGCTGCAAGACGTGCGGGCGGGTTGTAGTCGTCAGGGAAATCGCGCTCCGACTGCTCGAGCATTGCGATCGCCTTTTCGGGCGTCTCGAGCCCGAGATAGGCGCTGAGGCGGTGCGAGTCGTACACGGTTCGCTGATCGGGTGTGCGCGCCCTGGCGGCCGCATCCTCGAGAAACCTGGCCCACTCCTGCCTCAGTTTCCTGGCGCCCGCCGCGTCTTTGACGGCGTCCCGCGCTTCGATGAGGGAAATGTAGAGTCCTGAGCGATCGTCGGCGGAGATGTCGAGCTTTGCGTCGTCGAATGCGGCGCGCGTCGCAGTATCGAGCGCCGCGAGCAGGTCAGAGCGGAGAGAACTTTTCTCGTCGAGAGCGGCGGCGCATCCGAGGCCCACCGCGGCGAGTGTCGCGCCGGAAACTGTCCTGCGCTGCGCCGGAAGAAGTCGCCGTGCTTCGGTGGCACAGCGCTCGTTGTCTCCGCTGCTGCTGAGCGCGAGCACGTACGATTCGGCCGTGCGCCCGAACCGGCTCCAGCCTTTCGGCGCATTGCTGAGCGCTGCCAGGTACGCGGCCGCTGCTTCCTTCTGCTTTCCTTCGCCGGCAAGTTTGTCGGCGGCGGCGAGAACGGCATCGGGGGTCGTGCCCGACTTGCGGCGCACATCGTCAAGGAGCTTTGTCAGTTGTCCCGCGGTCGCGCCGCCGACGTAGCGGAGAACGATCGACTCGCCCCGCTCGTCGAGGACGAGCAGCGTTGGCAGCGCAGGAATCTTGAACTTTGCGAGGAACGCCGCGTTTTTTGCGTTTTCGGTGTTGACGCTGAGCCAGACGAACCGCCCGGCAAATCGCTCGAGAGACTTATCGGTGTAGACGTAAGCCTTCATCGAGCGGCACGTGTGTCACCACGGCGCCCACGCTTCGACGAAGATCGGCAGCTTCTTCGTCTTCGCGTGCGCGACCGCCTTCGCGTAGTCGTCCTCGATGAACGGCAGGACCTCCGCGGCGCTCGCGGACATCGCGATGGTCGCCGCGGCAAGCACTGCAGCCAACGTTCGCATCATGCAATCAAGACTAGCACGGGCTCTAGATCCAGCGGTCGAGCCACTCCCATACCTGCTGATAGAAGACGCGGCTGTTCTCTCCGTTGAGAATCCAGTGATTCTCGTCCGGCCAGACGAGCAGGCGGCTGGGGACTTTCATCCGTTGCAGCACGGACCAGTTCTCGAGCGTCTGATTGAGCGGAACGCGGTAGTCCTTTTCGCCGACCGAGAGCAGCATCGGTGTCTTGAAGTTGTTCGCGAAGCGGATCGGATTCTGCGTGCGCCACACTGAGTCCTCGCGTTGCTCCCACGGCGGCGAGCCGGACGAGATCTCTCGGTGATAGATCGAATCGCTCGTGCCCCACTGCGACTCGAGATTGATCAGTCCGGCGTGGCTGATGAGTGCTTTGTAGCGCGTCGTCGACGCCTCCATCCAGTTCGCGAGATGCCCTCCGTAGCTCGCGCCGCCGGCGACCTGCTTCGATGCATCGACGAACGCGAAGCGCTTGATCGCCTCGTCCGCGGCCTCGTTGATCTCCTGCGCGGGACCCTTGAGCGGGTCACCTTGAATCTCCTGCGCGAACTTCTCGCCGAAGCCGGTCGAGCCGGTGTAGTTCGTCATCAGCATCACATAGCCGGGCTTCGCGAGCAGGTGATAGTTCCAGCGCAACGAGATCTGATCGCGCCACATGTTTGCCGCGCCGCCATGCATGAGAACGAACAGCGGGTATTTCTTCGCAGGGTCGAAGTCCGGCGGCAGCACGATCATGTTGTGGATCTTCTTGCCGCGACTGCTCGTGAACCAGAAATGCTGCGGCGGCCGCCAGTCGATTGACGCCGACTTCTCCACATTGAAGGACGTCAGGTTCCGCTTCGTGCCGCGCGCTGCATCGACGCGCACCACCTCCGCCGGATCGACCGAGCTGCTCCAGAGTGCCGTCATCACCATCGACGGCGCATCGGAAGCGATCTCGAGCCCCGTGTAGACGCCTCGATCCGGATCGACGGCGAGTCTGACGTCACCCCCGGCCGCAGCGACCGAGTAAATCTTCTCGAGACCTGCATCCTCGGCGCTGAAGTAAACCGTCTTGCCGTCGGCCGTCATCGAGTAGCTGTTGACCGAGCGGTCTGTATTCGCGGTGACGACGCGGCGATTGCGCATCGAGGGCCAGTCGAATGCGACGATGCGCGTGAGGTTGTACATCTTCGCGTTGTTTGCATTGAACGTCGCGTAAAGCGTCTTGCCGTCTGGTGAGAACTGCGGGTTGCCGTAACTTCCCTCTTCCTTCGCGATTCGTTCCGGCTCGCCGCCGCCAACGCTCACTCGATAGAGATCGGTTGCGACTTCGGCGAACGCCGAGGTGTTACGCGCCGTCGTGACCGCGAAGACTACTGACTGACCGTCGGGCGACCACTCAGCATCGATCGATTCGCCGGCGTCGCCGCCGATGGAGCCGCTGAAGCCGGCCTCGCGCGCGAGTTTCGTTCCGGCGAGAAGGTTCTTCGCGCTTCCGCCTTCGATCGGCTGCACGAAGAGATGCAACTGGCGGTCGGTCTCGAGCCAGCGATCCCAGTTGCGGATCGGAAAGGAGTCGTAGACGCGGACATTGAACTTGCGGTCCTTTGCGTCTTTCGCTGCTTTCTTGTTCGCCTCGTCGTCGGCGGCATCGCGGTAAATGCTGCTGAAGTAGAAGATGCGATTGCCGTCGGGGCTGAAACTCGGATCCTGGGCGCCGGTGGGGGATGAGGTGACGCGGTGCGCCTCGCCGCCATTCGCGACGTCGATCACGTAGACCTGGCTCTGCTCGTCGCCGTCACGCTTCGCTGTGAATGCGATGCGACGGCTGTCGGCTGACCATGTTGCGCCGCTCTCCGACGCTTTCGTCGACGTGAGACGGCGCGGTTTTGATGAGCCGTCGGTCGCTACGATCCAGAGGTCGGCGACCTGCTCCTTCGAGTCATACGACGGCTCGGTCAGAGTGAAGACGACCGCCTTGCCGTCCGGACTCGGATGCTGCGCGGAGACGCGCTTCATGAGCCATAACGTCTCGTGGGTGAGCGTCTCTTTCGCAGCGAGCGCCGCGGTCGCGATCAGAAGAAGCGTGAAAACCGGGATCAGTCGTTTCATGGCGCGACATCGTAACGCCAGATGTTCTCAGTTTGATGCGGCGGGCGGCGCCTTCCTCGCAAACTGACACCATGCTGCAACCGCGAGGGCGGCACCGGCGACATCGATTACGACATCGATCGGAGTGCCGGTCCGCAACGGCACATAGGACTGATGCCACTCGTCGAGGATCGACACCGCGGCAGCCAGCGTGATTGCGAGGAGCGCCTGCCCCTGCAAGGCGCGAACATTGAGCACGCCGAGAAGGCCATACGCGAGGAGATGGCCGGACTTGCGCACGAGCAGGTGAATGAGGTCGAACGTCTCGGGGGAAATGCCAGCGGGAAGCAGGGTCTGGAGCACCACGCTCGTGGTGCTGGAGCCTCCGACCTGTCCCGAGAAAATCAGGATGAGGGTCGCCCAGACGAGGGGGGGCAGCCAGCGGAGATACGGCTCTGCTCGATTCAACGCGCCCGTGATCTTATAATCCCCCGACCAATGACAACTGAGCCCCGCAGGGTGCAGTTCACGATTTTCCAGCCGGATCTCGCGCCGGTGCATGTGTCGCTGCCTGTGCAGACGATCACGCTCGGGCGCGCGAACGACTGCACGATTCCGATCCGCGACCGATTCCTCTCCCGCAAGCACGCAGAGATCTCGTTCGCGAGCGGCGCGTGGGTCGTGCGCGATTGCGGAAGCGTCAACGGGACGCTCGTGAACGGCACGAAGCTGCGAGAGCCGGCGCCGCTTCATCCCGGCGATCACATCGTTCTCGGCGACAGCGAAGTCGTTTTCGATGCGGCTGACTCGGAGCCGCCGTCGCAGATCGTGCCGGTCGACAGCGACTCGCACGCGAAGAATCTCGCGATTCCAATGCGCGAGGTGCTGTCGGAGGGGGCGCGCGGCCGTGAGCGAGACGGGGTGCTGATCTCGCTGGCTGTCCGTTTCATCGAGGACCGTTCAATGAACGATCTGTTCGAGTTCATCCTCGATCAGGTCGTCACGCTGCTGCGGCCTTCACGCGTCGCGCTGGCGCTTCTGGGCGAGGACGGAAAGACCTTCACGAATACGCGCGTTCGCCGCAGCGACACGAGCGACTCGACCGATCTCGCGATCAGCCGCACGCTCCTCGGCGAAGTGATCGAGGAGCGGAGCGTCGTCTCGTTCGTCGATACGTCGCAGGACGAACGCCTCGCCCGCGCGGAATCGATCGTCCGGCAGAACATCCGTTCGGCCGTCTGCGCGCCGCTTCTCGTCGGCGACGCAGTCCTCGGCGTGCTCTATCTCGATTTCCTCGCTTCGCACGGCAGCGTGACGAAGGAGGATGTGCGACTCATCGCTCAGATCGCTCGCTTTGCGGCGGTCAAGCTCGAGACGACGCGACTGCGCGAGGAAGCGATCGCGAAAGCGAAGATCGACGAAGAGCTGCGCACCGCCTACACGATTCAGAGCCGCCTGCTTCCCCGCGAGCTTCCGACGACCGCGCAGTACCTGTTTGCCGGCGCGAACAAGCCGTGCAAGACGGTGAGCGGCGACTACTACGACGTGGTCGTCCGTCCCGACGGCCGGATCTACTTCGTCGTCGCCGACGTGAGCGGGAAGGGGATCACCGCGGCGCTCGTGATGTCGAGTCTCGCGACCGCGTTCGGCATCTTCACGCGCACCGATCCGGCACCTGCGGATCTTGTTCGCGAGCTCAACCTCACACTGCAGCCGAAGACGGCCCCGACGAAGTTCGCGACGCTCGTCGCCGGTGTGCTCGATCCCGCAACCGGCATCGTCGATTTCGCGAACGCGGGCCACGTGCCACCGCTCGTAGTCAAGAAGGGCGAGGTGCAAAGGCTCGGGACGACCGACATGGTGATCGGATTGTTCACTCACGCGCAGTACCGCAATCAGTCGATCAGACTCGAGCCCGGCGATTCACTCGTGCTCTTCACCGACGGCGTGACCGAAGCAGAGAACGAGACTGAAGAGCAGTTGGGCCTGAACGCGATCGAGGAGGTTCTGGTGAAGTCGCATGGCTGCTCGGCCGAAGAGATCCTGCAGACGGTCGAAAATCGCGTGCAGGAGTTCAGCGGGATGACTCCGCTTGGCGACGACGTCACGATGCTGGCGATCTCGCGCCTCATGGCGTGAGGCCCAAAAGCGGCGGCTTGCCGCCGCTTTTGGTTGAGATCTCGAAAAGGTTACTTCGCCAGGCTGCGGATGTGCTCCACGAGCCCCTGAATTTCGACCTCGCTCAGTTTGCCTTTGTACGCGGGCATCTTTCCTTTTCCGCCCGTGGTGATGTCGATGAGTTCTTTGTCGGTCTTCTTCTGCACTTCGGGCGAGGTGAGCGGCTTGATGCCCATCGCCTTGTTCTCCTTCTTGCCGTCAGCGCCGTGGCACATCGCGCATTTGGCTTTGAAGGTTGGCGTCGGGTCAGGCGAGCCACCCGCAAACGCGGCGGCGGCTCCGAAGGCTAGTGAGACTGCTACTACGATGACTTTCTTCATTTTTCTCCTGTTTCACATTGAACTACCGGTATGGCAGTCCGCGCAGTTCATAGATCTCAAATCGCCAAGGTCGATTGGATGCTGGAAATCGGCTTTCGGTGTCTCGACCATTACGACGCCTGCTGCGGCCTGTCCGACAAGCGAGTGACAGATCTGGCAGTCCTTGCTGATGCGCTTGCCGTCCTTGCTCACATGCTGGTCGTCGTGACAGCGGAAGCATCCCGAGGAGTAGAAATGCCCGACGTTGTTCGGATGAGTCCGCCAGTCGACTTTCATTTCCGGGAAGCGGATTGTGGCGAAGATTTTCTGTAGTTCTGTAACAGCTGAATCGATCTGCGGCTTCCGTGCCTCGTACGATTCGGCGTGATTCTCCTTGTAGAACTTGTGAAGATCGCCGGCGATGGACTCCTTCGCCCGATCGGTGGTGTCGAAGTCCTTCGTTATCGCCGCGACCGCCTGCTGTTTGATGAAGGGAAGGGTGCGGTCGATGCGTCCGCCGAGGAGCGCCATGTCGACTGCGCGATCGGGCGGCTCGTAGATGTGTGAGGGGCGGTTGTGGCAATCGACGCAGTCCATGACGCGCTTGGGGGCGGCCAGCGCCTGCTGATGCGTGATCTCTGTGTTCTCGAGGAAGTACTCGGTGACTCTGCCGCTCTTCCGGTCGTGAATACGCACCCACGGGATCTTCTGCCGCTGCTTGTCGATCGCCGCGTAGGTGATCTCGTTGTTGATGTTCATGTGCCAGTGGATGCCCCCCGCCAGTCCACTCGCAGCGCTGCCGCCGCCGACTTTGATCAGCATGCGTGTCTCGCGCGGCGTGTTCGCCTCGTCGTAGCCGAAGTGGTTGAACACCTTCATCTGCGCGCCCCAGAACTTTTCGGGCCAGTGACACTGCTCGCAGGTCTGCTGCGCGGGACGGAGGTTCTCGACCGGCGTGGGAATCGGTTTCGGGTACTTTTGAGCGATGGTGGCGTAGACCTGATAGGCGCCGGAGAACTTCGACTTCACGTACCACGTCGCACCGGAGCCGATGTGGCAGTTCACGCATCCGACGCGCGCGTGAGGCGATGCCTTGTACGCCGTGTACTCGGGATGCATGATCTGGTGGCACATCGTGCCGCAGAACGCATCGGAGTCGGTGTAGTGATAAGCCTTGTAGCTGCCCACGACGCTGACGAGAACGAAGACCGTCAGACCGACTGCCGCGAACGCGAAGGTTCTCCGCGTTTTCGGATTGTTCAGATCGATGTCCGGGTACAGCTGGATCTCGTCCGGGGCGTGGCGGCGCCGTCTGCGGCGCTCGATCAGCATCCCGAGCACCCAGAGCGCGAGACCAAAAACCATGATGCCCGGCACGACGACGTACGCCAGCACTCCGACGTACGGGTTGACGTGCTCGGCGCCGAGGTCGGCAAAGACGAGGAAACCGATATTGACCAGCGCGACGAGCGCGATGATCAGTCCGATGAAACTGAGAAAGTTCCGGCTGAGACTCGGGGTCTTCGTCGGTGCATCAGTCATTCTTTTCCTTCTCACTCCGCTTCAACTCTTCGAAGTGCAGTTCGTGCTCGTGACGATACTGGTCCTCAGGCATCTTCCCGTCAAACCAGGTCCAACTGACTGGATAGACGTCGGGATCGAAAATGACCGCGTAGAGATGCCAGATGATAATTGCCAGCGTCGCGAGAATCGCCTCGTAGAAGTGGACCAGCAGCGCGACGTCGACCCACCAGCGCGAGAGCTGGAGCCACGTCGTGACCTGCACCTCGAACCAGAGCATCAGGCCGGTCACACCCATGACGATGGTGCCCCACACCAGAGCCCAGTACTCGGCCTTCTCCGCATACGTGAAGCGTCCCATCTTCGGATGCACCTTCGAGAATCCGAGGTAGTACTTCATGACGCCGATCACATCGCGGAGATCCTTGAAGGCGAACCAGAAGTCCTTCACGCCCTTCCGCCCCTCGCGTGTGCCGGCCATGTACGCGATGTGGTACAGGCCGAGCGTAATCATCGCGACAGCTGCGATGCGGTGGAGCGTTCTGCGCACGCCTTCCGCGCCGCTGATCAGCGCGAACCATGACTCGGGCCAGGCGAGCGCGAAGCCGGTGATGACGAGCGTCAGGAAACTCGTGATGAGCAGGATGTGCTGGATCCGCTGGTTGCGATTCATCCGGACGATGGTGCGCGTCGGATTGCGGCGTGCGCGCCGCGCCTTCGCGATCCAGATGATGAGGTTGTGAAGCGCCATGCCTCCGAGAGTCGCGATGATCAGCGGGATGTAGATCAGCGACACCCACCTCATCACCATGGTGCCGAACTCTTGATCTTCGGTGACCGGCAATTCCTCGAGGTGGACTCTGCCCGCGGTGAACTTGGCGCCGGCGCCCGGATGACACGTGCCGCACGTCTTCGCGAGATTCGTCGCGTGAATCATCGACTTCGGATCCCTCTGCGGGAGGATGTTGTGCACGCCGTGGCAGCTCGCGCAGTTCGCGGCCTCGTCGGAGCCGAGGCGCTTGGCGAGTCCGTGATAGCTGTCTTCGTAACTCTGAATGCGCGAGGAGGAGAGGCCGAACTCGCTCGTGAGACGAACGTTGCCGTGGCACTGTCCGCACGTGGTGCGCGCGATGTTCTGTGCCGCGACCGACGACTTCGGATCGATGTGAGGCTTGATGTTGTGGATGCCGTGGCAGTCGGTGCAGACCGGCGCCTGCGAGTTCCCGCGAGCGACCGACTGGCCGTGGACGGAGCTCATGAATGTCTTCGACACTCCGTCGTGACACTTGCCGCAGGTCGCGGGAATGTTGAACCTGAAGATGGGTGACGACTGTTCGTTCGCGCCGAGAACTTCGTGCGCGTTGTGGCAGTCGGTGCAGACCGCGGCCTTCTGATTGCCGGCAGCAACCGCGCGGCCGTGCACGCTCTGCTGGTACGAGAACATCGATTGGGTGGAGAGCCCTGACCCTTCCATGACGAACTTCTGGCCGTGACACGACGCGCAAGTTTTCGGGATGTTGGCGTGCGAAGTGGACGACTTCGGATCACTGCTCGGGAGAATCGCATGCGCGTTGCCGCTATGGCAGGAGACGCATGTCGCCGCCCGCCCATTTTTCGCCTTTGCGTGCCGGCTCTTCGCGAACGCGGCGACCGCGTCGGGATGGCAGGAGGAGCAGTCGACCTTCGCCGGCGCCGGCTCGTGAGGGTAGCCTTTGATGCCGGCGTGACAATCGTTGCAGCCCATCGAACCATGGATCGACGCGCCGAACTTTGTCGGATCGACATGAACGCTAACGGCCTTACCGTTCACATCCTTGCTGGCCGACGGATCGCTGTGGCAGCCAAGGCACTCGTCGTTCGCCATTTGCGCGCCGGCGAGCCCGGCGACCACCAGCAGCAGGAAACTGAGAACTACGACACGCAGCTTGAAACTCATTGTTTCTCCCTCGCCTGTAAAGTAGCCGGTCTTGCTACATCGAGCGATGCGGCGGCGCACGGGTGTCATGTGTTTCGGATCACGTTGATGAGTGCTGCGGACGCGTTACGCGTTTTACACGTGACGCGTTACGAGTGACGAGTGACAGTGACGAGTGCTGAGTGCTGAGTGATAATCCCTCGACCCTCGACCTCAAACCAGAGCCATCGCCGGCTGATACGTGCAGGCCGGATCCGACTCGAAGACGTCGCCGGTGATCGACCAGGCTCGGGAGCGTGATCCGCCGCAGAGCTCGCGAAATTCGCAGATGCCGCATTTGCCCTTGAGCTTCGAGCTGTCGCGGAGGCTTACGAAGACTTCGCTGGTGCGGTAGATGTCGACGAGCGACTCCTTTTTCACATTGCCGGCGCGAAGCGGGAGGAAACCGCTCGGGAAGACGTCGCCGATGTGGGAGATGAACGCGAAGCCTTTCGCTTCGTTGACCCCTTTCGGGGCGCGTACGATCGCCCCGCTCTGCGGCTGGATGCCGATCGGCATCTTGCGCGGGATCATTCCCAGGAAAACGGTTGATGCGTCGATGAGTCCGGTCTTCGGATCGATGAGCGAGTCTGTGGTCTTCCCCTGATCCGCCATCATCCGCTGCAGAACGTACCGGCGATAGTGCATCGCCTCGGTCGTCCGTACGCCGAACGGAACTCGTTTCGAGATCTCATAGAGCTCGCCGAAGAGCGTCTCGACTTCCTCCGGCTCGATCATGTCGCCCGTTTTCGCGCGGCCTGTGGGGACGAGGAAGAAGACGCTCCACATCACGATGTTCGGGTACTTCGCGAGCAGTTCCGCCAACTTTGGCATGTCGGCGGCAGTTCTCTTCGAGACGCTCGAGTTGATCTGCACCGGGATGTCGAAGTCCCGTGCGGCCTCGATCGCGCGGATCGTCAGGTCGAACGAGCCCGGCACGCGCCGGAACGCGTCGTGTGCGTCGCTGTTGTAGTGATCGAGCGAGATCGCCAGCCGCGTCACGCCGTGATCCTTCATCCGCTTGATCGATTCGCGGGTGAGCAGGGGAGTGGCGCTGGGCGTCACCGACGGCTCGAGCCCCTTCGATTTCGCGTACGCGATCATGTCGTACACGTCTTCGCGTTTGAGCGGATCGCCACCGGTGATGACGAAGACGCGCGGATTGAGCTGCGCGATCTGGTCGATGAGCCTGAAGCCCTCGTCGGTCGTGAGCTCGAAGGCACTCCGGCGCGACTGCGCCGCCGCACGGCAATGCACGCACGAGAGGTCGCACGCGCGCGTCATCTCCCAGATCACGACGAACGGGTTGACGTTGAAGTCGATTGATTTCGGGTCGTGCATGTCAGATTAGTCCCCGTTTGGACGCCCACTCGCGGTAGACCACGGGCGAGATCTCAGAAGGCTTGATCTCAGCGCGGCCGCCCCAGTAGACGTTCGTGTAGTCGATGCCGATGCCGGTGTCGATGAGGTGCTTGTCGATGGCGGCTTTGTGCGCCATGACCTGCTCCTTCGTCTCGCCGTGCGCGACAGCCATGATGTTGACGTTGTTGAGCTCTGGTCCTGCGTCGCGCCAATACGCGTGGGTGAGGATCGCGAAGCGGCCGATCTCCTGGCCTCCCTCGATCTCCCGTCCCTTAGGCACGGCCCAGTGGAAGAGACCGTTGAAGCTCGAGAGACGCTCACTCGCGTCGCCGACCGGTTTCGTGTGCTCGAGAAAGGTCGAAAAACGGCCGATGACGTCGCGGCGATCGAGATCTTCGGCGATTTCGAAGAACACCTCGGGATCGATGCCGGCTGCGAGCGCGCGGTTCTCCCACATGTTGAGGCCGATCTCGTCGACTGCAAAGTCGCGTTTCAGCTCGACCAGCACGCGCCAGTCCTGTTCGGACAGCTCAGCGATCGCCGGCTGCCTCGCTTCCGCTTTTTCCGGCGACATCTCGCCGACGGCCATGTTCTTGCGGCGCATGTGGCCGACGCCGAGGACGAAGGAGCGGAGCGCGGGCATGATGCGGTACTTCTCGGCGCCGATTGTGTCGCGCAGCCAGTCACAGTGTTTCTCGATCGAGAAGCCGGTCGGAACTTTCAGCGTCGTCCAGAGCGGCCAATCGGTGGTGCCGAACTCGGAGCGGCGAATGACGACGTGTCCCGAAAACGGATCTTCCTTCGGGATGAATTCGAACGCCTTCTCGACTTTCGACGCATCGATCTTCCAGGCGACGAGCGCACCTTGTGCGAGATTCGTCGCCTGCAGCGTTTGCCGCACGCGGCGGATGACGCCGTTGGCGAGCATTGCTTTTATCCGCTCGATGACGATCGATGCTTCGATGCCGGAGCGATGCGCAATCTCGGCCATCGGGTTGCGGACGAAGCCTTTGATCCGATCCTCCGAGACCTCGAGGATCGTCCTGTTGACGATCTCCTTCGGGGAGGTGGAAACTTCGTGCTCGACGATCGTCACGCCATCACCTCTGCCACCTCGAACGGATTCGTGATCTCGGACTCGTGGAGGTAGCAGGCCGGGTCGGATTCCCAGTAGTCGCTGAACGCTCCCTCGGCGCGCGCGCGGAAGTTGCCGTTGCAGCAGCTCAGCCACTTGCAGGTCGAGCAGCGGCCCTTCAGCTTCGGCTTCCGATCGCGAAGGCCGGCGAGAAGCGGAACGTTTGGATCGGTCCAGATCTCCGAGAACTTCCGCTCGCGGATGTTGCCGACGGTGTGATGTTGCGTGAACTGATCGGGGTGAACGAAGCCGAAGCTGTCGATCGCGCCGATCGCTACGCCAGTGCGGTTTCCGCCGTTCTTCATCACCAGCTCGAGCGCCATCGGTGCGCGCTCCGGATCGTTCTCGAGGAGCCAGAGATAGATGAATGGTCCGTCAGCGTGGTTGTCGACGGTCATCACTTCGACCTCGCGCCCTTCCTTGTTCCACTTGTCGGTCTGGCGAATCAGCTTGTCCATGAAGACGCGCTTCTCTTCGTTCGGCACGTCGATGCCCGACAGGTACGCGCCACGGCCGGAGTAGACGAGGTGATAAATGCAGAGACGGCCGATGCCTTCGTCTTCGACGATCTTGAAGATCGTGTCGATGTCGGCCATGTTCTGCGAGGTCAGCGTGAAGCGGAGGCCGACGCGGATGTCATGCTTGCGGCAGTTCCGAATCCCCTTGAGCGTCTCCTGGAAGGCGCCTTTCTTTCCGCGCATGATGTCGTGCTGGGGTTCGGCGCCGTCGATCGAGATGCCGCAGTAGGTGACGCCGATTTCTTTCAGGCGTTTCGCCTTTGCGTCGTCGATCAGGATGCCGTTCGTGGAGAACGTGATGCGGATGCCCTTCGAGGTCGCGTATTCGGCAAGCTCGAGGATGTCGGGGCGGATGAGCGGCTCGCCGCCGGACATCAGCAGCGCCGGCACATTGAAGCTCGCGAGATCATCGATCATCGCTCGCCCTTCTGCGGTGGTCATTTCGCCGGAGAATTTCGATTTCTTCGCCGACGCGTAGCAATGGATGCATTCGAGATTGCAGGTCTTGGTGGAATTCCAGACGACTACCGGTCCGGAGCCAGTCTTGGTTCCATGCTTCTGTGTCGCCGAGCTGGCGTCGTAGCGCAGCGTGTCTCCGAAAAATGCGGGCCCGCCGAGTAGTTTGGTAACGCTGATCATTTGTTCCTCCGTCCGTCACACAGTCGTGTGCGAACGCATCGTCTCTCGCTCGCAGCTGCCGGG
Source organism: Thermoanaerobaculia bacterium (assembly GCA_016650215.1). Lineage (GTDB taxonomy): Bacteria > Acidobacteriota > Thermoanaerobaculia > Gp7-AA8 > Gp7-AA8 > JAENWF01. Next base: position 1,202 of record JAENWF010000088.1, on the reverse strand, counting down.
GAGTGCAGGGAGACACAGGGGCGTGTGATTGATGTCACAGCACCGCTGAGGGCATGCGCGAGTTGCGTGAAAAAAACTAAGGACTGAGTTTTCACTCAGTCCTCTGTCCGCGTCACTCAGTCCCAAAAAAGCGCCGAGGGAGACCCGTCAGACTGATGTCTGCAGGCCCGGCAGAACCGGTGCCCATCCGATCCCGCGGACCGGCAGACTGATGTCCCGACGGAAAGGTGAGGAAGCACAAGCGAACGCGTCAGCACAACACGGAAAACGGCGGATCTCCCTCGGTAGCACGACTGATTGGCTGTACTGGGGCGCGTTCACGAAAGAAACGTTACGCCCGGCATCGTGACGCAATCATGACCGGCGTCAATGCGGCAGGTGATCGATGTCACGTGGTCATCTGCTCCCGGCGATCGAACGTGAGCCATGGAACACGATCACTCACCCGAGTCGATTCGCGCGCGGCTCAAAGCGGGACCGGTCGCGAGCTACCTGCGCGACTGGGTCTATGGCGGCATCGATGGATCAGTGACGACGTTCGCGGTGGTCAGCGGCGTGATCGGTGCGCAGCTCGCGCCGTCCGTGATCCTGATTCTCGGCGCGGCGAATCTCGTCGCTGATGGATTCTCGATGGCGGCCGGGAACTACTCGGCCACGCGAACGGAGCGGCAGGAGCGCGAAACGGTTCGCGCCATCGAGGAGAGGCACCTCGATCATGATCCCGAGGGCGAGCGCGAAGAAGTGCGTCAGATCTGCGTCGCGAAGGGGTTCGCCGGGCCGGAGCTCGAGAGCATCCTCGGCGTCATCACGTCCGATCGGACGCGCTGGATCGAGTTCATGCTGACGGAAGAGTATGGACTCGCGCTTCAGGTCCGCTCTGCGACAAAGGCCGCGTGGAGCACTTTCGTCGCGTTCATTGTCTGCGGCCTCGTGCCGCTGCTTCCGTTCGTCTTCACGATTCCACGCGCGTTCGAGGTCTCGATCGTGATGACGCTCGCCGTATTTTTCGGTATCGGCTCGGCGAAAAGCCGCTGGCTCACTGTGCCGTGGTGGAAGGCAGGCCTCGAGACGCTGACGACCGGCGCGCTCGCGGCCGCGTTCGCCTACATCGTGGGCGTGCTGCTCAAGAATGTCGGCAGCTGAGTTCTCGTCGGTTGAGGATCTCGGGGTTCTGTGTGGCGTCGTCGCCCCGCGGCGGCGCT
>JAENWF010000087.1 GCA_016650215.1 Thermoanaerobaculia bacterium | reverse complement strand
CTCGAGGTCGCGCGGCGCGATCGGCTTGTCCTTGAACTCGCCGAAGCCGGTAGTGACTCCGTACTCGCTCGGCGCAGCGGATCCTGCTTCCCACGCTTTGCGGTAATTCTCGACAATGCGGGCGATGAGCGCCTCGCTCTTTGCTACACGCTCGTTGGCCGCCGGATCGCGGCGCACCTGGGCTCCATCGCGCGCGATTGCGACGAGCTGCTCGATGGTGAGCGAATCGCCATCGAGCGTGATCGCGGTCATTCGCTTTCGATCTCCGCGAGCAGCTTGCGCACTTCGGACACCAGATCGCCACGCGCGATCGCCCGCTGTCCGGGCCGCGCCGCGAGCCATTCCTTACGGTCGTCGACCGCCTTCGCTTTCTCGCGGCCGACCGTCATGTCTTTGATTGTGATCTGACCCGCGGACTTCTCGTTCGATCCGTAAAGCAGAACGATCGGCACCTCGTACTGGTCGGCGTACTTCAGCTGCTTGCCGGGACTCTTCGCGGTGCCGATGTACAGCTCCGTCGGAATGCCGGCGCGGCGGAGCTCCCACGTCATCGCGAGGTAATCCTCGGTGAGCGACGGGTCCATGTTCGCGACGAGCACGCGCGCGGTCGCCTTGTTCTTGCTGATCTTGCCGAGGTGGGTGAGCGCGGCGAGAAGGCGATCGACACCGATCGACGCGCCGACCGCGGGAATCGATTCGCCGAGGAAACGCATCACGAGATTGTCGTAACGGCCGCCGCCGAAGATGGAGCCGAACTGCGGGGCGTCGAGGAGCATCGCCTCGAAGACGGGGCCGGTGTAATAGGCGAGACCGCGCGCGATCGAGAGATCGAGAGCCACGCGGTCGTCGCCGTAGCCGAGCGAGTAGAGGTGATTCGAGATTCGCTCGACGGCGTCGAGCTGCTCGCGCGAACCTTCGACGGAAGAGAAAAGATCGCGCACCTGTGCCACGACATCGCGACGGACGTCGCCTTTGATCGCGAGGAAGCGCTCGATGCGATCGACCTGATCGGACGAGAGTCCGACGCCGCGGATCGTGTCGCCCGATTCATCCTTATAGCCGGTCATCAGCTCGAGGCGTACCTTTGCGGCGCCAACCTTATCGAGCTTGTCGAGGACGCGGAAGACGTCGGCGCTCTGCTCGTGCGAGATTCCGGCGAAGTCGAGAAGCAGATTCAGCACCGCGCGGCTGGAGAAGCGGACCAGGTAGCGGCCGACGTTCAGCGCCGACAGCGTGTCGCACATCCCGGCGATGATCTCCGTGTCCGCGACCTCGGATTCGGTGCCGACCGAGTCGAGATCGAACTGCGTGAACTCGCGGAAGCGTCCCTTGTCCGGCTTGTCGGCGCGCCACACTGGCGAGACCTGATAGCGGCGAAAGGGGCGGGGGAGGTCCTTGTACATCGCGATGACGCGCGCGAGCGGGACCGTGAGATCGAAGCGGAGGCCAAGCTCTTCGCGCTCCGGATTGGTCACGCGAAAGATCGACGACTGCGCATCCTGTCCCGCGCTGCCGGAGAGAACGTCGAGAAACTCGATCGCCGGGGTGCTGAGCGGCACGAATCCGTACAGCTCGTACACGCCGCGAATCGTGTCGATCATCGACTGCCGCGCCAGCATCTGATCGGGCAGCAGGTCGCGCAGGCCGCGGCTTACGCGCGGTTCGACTTGATTAGTCATGACTCGTGGTGCGGGACGTGAAGGTACAAAAAGGCCAGCACATGGCTGGCCTGATTGTTTCATTTAATTGGTACCGAGGGGCGGGCTCGAACCGCCGACCCCCAGATCCACAATCTGGTGCTCTAACCAACTGAGCTACCCCGGCACGGGATGTCGATGATACACGGGACGAAACCCTGTGTACCAGCGATGTCATTCCGTGGGGTCTATCCTGAGCGAAGCGAAGGATCTTCTGATGTAAGAGCGATGCACGTGGCTGCGTTCTCCCAAGTGCTATCAGAAGATCCTTCGCTTCCTCAGGATGACGGGGGGCGCTCACACCAGCAAATACTCGGCGAACCACCCCTTCGTATCCATCCACTTTTTCTCGATCCGGAATCCTGCCTTGCCGGTCAGTGCTCCAATCATCTCGTCGTCGTACTTGTACGAGTTCTCGGTGTGGATCGTCTCGCCCTCGGTGAACGAGACTTCGAGGCCGAGTCCTTCGATCCGAACGGTCTGCTCGCGAAGGCTGACGAGGTGCATCTCGATGCGGGAGAGGTTGTCGTCGAAGAATGCGCGATGCGCGAATGAGCGCAGATCGAACTGCCCGCCGAGCTCGCGGTTGATCCTCTGCAGCAGATTGAGATTGAAGGCTGCGGTAACGCCGAGCGCGTCGTTGTACGCCGGCTCTAGAATCGCCTTCGGCTTGCGAAGATCGGCGCCGAGGAGAACCGTATCGCCGGGATTCAGGACCGCGCGCAGATCGCGAAAGAGCGCGGTCGCCTCGTCCGCGTCGAGATTGCCAATCGTCGATCCGAGGAAGAGCACGGAGGTGCTGCCCGAGGGCGCAGCCATGCTTCGGACTGCTCGCGCGGCGCGCCGGAAGTCGTAGGAAAGTGCGCTGACGGTGAGCGACGGATACTGGACGAGCAACTCGTGTCCTGTCCGTTGCAGCATCGAGACGTCCACGTCGACCGGAACGTACTCGAGCGGCCCCGCAAGCTCATCGAGCAGCAGCCGCGTCTTACGCGCCGAACCGCTTCCCAGCTCGACGAGCCGGCGCACCCCGCCGAGCGCCGCCGCGATCTCGCGACGGTAGCCGCCGAGCAGTTCGTTCTCCGCGCGCGTGACGTAATACTCCGGCAGCCGGCAGATCGCATCGAAAAGCGCCGACCCGAGCTCGTCGTAGAAATAGCGCGGCGGAATCACCTTTCGCACTGCCGTCAGCCCGGCTCGGATATCCTCAGCGAACCCCGGTCCCTCGTCGGGGCTGCGGCGAAGCGTAAAACGTCCGGTTTCGGCCATCGAACGGAATTGTAGTGCCCCGACTCACACGGTAACCACACCGTTTCCCCGGCGTCTAACCGGGGTAAGTAGAATCGGACTTCCACCATGCGGGCATTGGTTCTCGGCATTGCGGCGCTGGCAGCGGCTGGCTGCTTCTCGGGGTATCGCGAGAAGGCAGCGGACGCGGAGCTTCGCGTACGGCGCGATACGTTCATTCATGACGTCGTTCTGACCGGCGAGCTCGATTCGGCGCGGGGCGAGGCGATCACCGTTCCCGCCTTGCCGAACTGGCAGACGTCGATCAAATGGCTCGCGACTGACGGCATCGAAGTGAAACAGGGGGAGCGGGTCGTCGAGCTCGACAACTCGGCGTTCACCACCGACCTCGATACGAAGCGGCAGGGCGAGATGCAGGCGCTTCAGGAGCTCCAGCAGCGGCAGGAAGAGTGGAAGGCCGACCTCGAACAGAAGCAGCTCGACTTCGACAAGCGGACGTCGGAGCTGGAGAAAGCGAAGCTCGAGGCAGCTCTGCCGCGCGAGATTCTCTCCGCGCGTGAATACGAAGACCGGCAGATGCGCCTCCAGCGCTCGAACGTCGAGTTCGACAAGGCGCGCGACGTTCTGCTCTCGCAGCGGAAAGGGATCGAGTCCGATCGGCGCAACCTCGAGCTGCGGCTGCAGAAGGCGCAGCGCGAGATCCGGCGCAGCGAGTCGGCAATTCAGAATCTCGTCCTTCGCGCGCCGCGCACCGGTATCGTCGTGGTGCGCGACATCCCGTGGGAAGGGCGAAAACTGCAGGCGGGCGACACCGTGTGGGTTGGATTCCCGCTCGCGCTGATGCCGGAGATGGATTCGCTGCAGGTCGTCGTCTCCCTTCCCGATGTCGACGACGGGCGAATCGAAGCCGGCATGCCGGCTGCGGTCACGCTCGACGGTTACCCCGACCTCAAGTTCACCGGACGCGTATCGACGATCTCCGCGGTCGCGCAGGAAAGCGCGCGGATGTCGCTCCGCCGCGCGTTCAAAGTCATCGTGACGCTCGATCGGATCGACATGGTCCGCATGCGTCCCGGACTCTCGGCGCGCGTCGCGATTCGAAGCGAGACGCTCGCGAACACTCTCATCGCGCCCCGTTCGGCGCTCGACCTCTCCGGAAAAGAACCGCAGGCTCTGCTCGCGGGCGGCCGCCGCGTCGCTGTGAAGCTCGGATCGTGCAACGCGCAGGAATGCGTCGTAAAGGACGGCTTGAAAGAGGGCCAACGGCTCTCTCGCATTGGAGGCGAAGCGAATGGCTGAAAAATTTCTTCGCCCCCGGTTATTCATCCCGCTTGCCGTGGCGATCGTCTTCTTCGGCGCGGCGCTCACCTTCCGCAACAAGCTCGCGGCTGACCGCCAGGGCGAATGGGTACGTCCCACGCGCGGCGATCTCGTCAGCGGAGTCGAAGTTACGGGCTTGCTCGAAGCGTTCGAGTCCGACCGTCTCGGACCTCCGCAGCTTCCCGACGTGTGGGACTTCAAGATCTCGATGATGGCGCCGGAAGGTTCCGAGGTGAAGAAGGGACGGCCGGTCCTCAGCTTCGACACGACGGAGCTCTCGCGTCGCCTCGACGACAACAGCGCCGAGAGCGACCAGGCACTGAAACAGATCGAGAAGAAGCGCGCCGATCTCGCACTGCGAACCAAAGACGAGCGGCTCAAGCTCTCCGAGGCCGAGGCGCGGATGCGGAAGACGCAACTCAAACTCGAGGCGCCGACCGACATCATCGGCGTGAAGGAGCGGAAGCAGGCGGAGATCGATTTCGCTCTCGCGAAACGGGAGACCGCCGCGATTCAGTTGCGCCTGAGCGCGCTGAGCCGGGCCGCGGATGCGGAGATCCGGCTGCTCGAGAGCAAGCAGAAGGAAGCAGCGGCCATCGTCGCGTCGATGCAGAACGCAATCCGCCAGATGACTCACCTCGCTCCGCGCGACGGCACGGTCATCTACATAACGAGCAACCGCGGCGACAAGAAGAAAGTCGGCGACACATGCTGGCGGATGGAGCGCGTGCTCGAGATCCCCGACCTGACTCGCATGCTCGCGAAGGGCGAAGTCGATGAAGTCGACGCCGGCCGCGTGAGCGTGGGACAACGCGTCTCGTTCCGGCTCGACGCGCACCCGGATGACGCATTCAGCGGCACGATCACGACCGCCGCGCGCACGGTGCAGCAGAAGCAGGCGACGCGCGATCCACTGAAGGTGCTGCGCGTGGACGTCGCGCTCGACCGCACCGACCCCGTGAAGATGCGCCCTGGCATGCGATTCAAGGGAACCGTCGAGCTGCAGCGCGTCAAGGGCGCGCTGCTGATTCCGCGCAGTGCTGTCTTCGTCGGCGACGATGGGCCCATCGCCTACCGCCGCGGACTCTTCTCGGTCGAAACCGTGAAGCTCAAACTCGGCCGCGAGAACGAAGAGATGGTTGAAGTCCTAGGAGGCCTGGCGCAACGCGACCGCATCCTCGTCACCCGCAGCGAGGAAGAGGGGAAGAAATCGTGAAGAGAAACGCGGCAGCAGTCGCGATCGGTGTCGCCGTGCTAATCCTCGCTACGCTCGGCGCGATGGCGTCCCGCGGTACCGCCGCGGGCGACATCCCGATTTATCGCGTCGAGCCGAAGCCGTTCGTCCGTCGGGTGACCGCGGAGGGAACGCTCAAAGCTGTCAAGGCGACGCCGATCGCGACACCGAGTGAAGTCCGCAGACCGCTGAAGATCGGATGGATCGCCGACGATGGATCCGTCGTGAAGAGCGGCGACGTGATCATCCGCTTCGATCCGACCGAGCTCGAGAACGAGCTGCTGCAAGGCTCAGAAGAGCGCGCGACTGCAGGGAACAAGATGACGAAAACGTCGAGCGATGCATCGACGACGCGGACGAATCTTCAGCGCGACGCGCGCCAGGCGCAGAGCGAGCTGGAAACCGCTTCGCGATTCAAGTTCGATGACGCAGAGATCTTTTCGCGCTATCAGCAGATCGAGTCGGCGGTCGATCAGGACCTCGCGGGTGACAAGAAGCAGTACGCGGAAGAGGTGCTGCGCGTCCGGGAAGGTCTCGCGCGCACCGACCGCGATCTGATCGGTATCGAAGACCGCAAGGCCGGCCTGCGAATCCGCAACGCGGAGCAGGGACTGAAGGCGCTCGAGATCATCGCGCCGTTCGAGGGCATTCTCGTGCTGCAGCGCGACTGGCGCGGCGAGCTGCCGCGCGTCGGGTCGACGCTCTGGGCCGGCAGCCCGATCGGCGAGATCCCCGAGCTCGCTGAGATGAAAGCCGAAGTG
>JAENWF010000086.1 GCA_016650215.1 Thermoanaerobaculia bacterium | reverse complement strand
GCCGACGTCGCGTATCTCGTCGATGCGATGCTCGCCGATCTCGTCACGCCGGCATCGAACGCGCTCGCCGATCTCGACGCGGTGCGGCGATCGATCCTCGCGACCAGGGGCGCAAGGATGTTCATGGTGGGATCGTCCGAGATGGAGAAATCGCTCTCCCCTCGCCTCAACGCACTGTCGTCACGTCTGACGAAGAGCGAAGTTCGTGTGCCGGCGGGCGCCTCGCCCGCCGGGTCGCGCCACATAGAAGCAAGGCTCTTCGCTCGCGACCCCACCGCAAAAAGCCCCGTTCACGTCGGCCTCCTCGCGCCGAACATGCGCAACGGCGTCATCACGACGTCGATCCCGGGCGCGCACTTCAGCGACGCAGGTGACCGCGAGAAGCAGCTCGACTATCTCGCGTCGCGGCTCTACGGCGGCGCGGGAGCGCATGGCATCTTCCTCAAGACTCTCGCGGCGGGACTCGCTTACAGCAACGGTCTTCGCGGCGCCGTTTCGGGCGGGCGCCTCGGGTACTACGCCGAGCGCACGCCGGAGATCCCGCAGACCGTGCGGTTCGTCATCGAGGAGCTGAAGAAGGCGCCGCACGATCCAAAGCTGACCGACTACGCAATCGCTCAGGTCTTCAGCGAGTTCCGTTCTGCGAGCAGCTACGAGTCGCGCGCGGAAGGAATCGCCGCCGACCTCGCCGATAACCAGCCGCCCGCAATGGTGCGAAAGTTCCGCGAGTCGATTCTCGAGCTGCGCAAAGATCCCGCTCTCGGTGAGAAGCTGTTCGATCGCATGGACCGTGTCTACGGCCGGATGCTGCCGGGCTACAACGTAAAAGCAGCAGAGGTTTCCGACGGTATTTTCTTCGTCATCGGTCCCGATAAGCAGCTGGACGCATGGAGCGAGTATCTGAAGGGGGCGGAAGGGCCGGGGACAAGGCTGTTCAAGCTATATCCTCGCGACTACTGGATGCCGTGATCGAAAAGCGGCGGCAAGCCGAAACACTCCCGAAAATTTCGATCGCGAACGACTTCGGAGTGCTGCGCTTGCTGCCGCAATGGCCCTGTTACTTATCGCATTTGCCGAGGTACTTGCCGCTGTACTTCGTCGTCGACTCCGTGCCATCGGTGGTGAGCTTCATGGATCCGTCCATCGTGTCGCCGTCGTAGGTGATCTCGCCTTCGCCTTTGGTCTTCTGCTTCGGGCAGTCGACGGTCCACGAAATCGTGTTGCCACTGGTTTTGTAGTCACCTACCTTGCAGTCCTTGTTGTTCTTGTCCTGCGGAATCGCGGACTGAGCGTCTTCTTCCGTCACGCAGTGCGTCGTCTTGACAGGTGGGATCTTGAACGGCATTCCAGGGATCTCCATCTGGAAGCTGAACTCCCATTTGCCCGCTTTGACCGGGCTCGAATCAGCGAACATCGGTACAGCAAGGCAGAGGACAGCCAGACAGAGAACGACCGAACGAACTCTCATAACTTTCTCCTTTTGGACGATTTATTCACGAGAGTATAGCGGCGGGCCAACGCCGATAGGGTGATGATGCATGCGTCATGTTGCGGCTCCGAGACACGCCGGTAAGGCAAAAGCTGATGATGGTGATGGGCATCACGACGCTCGCCGCGGTCGCGGCGGCGCTCGTGGCATTCGTCGTCTACGACCAGATGACCCTTCCGGCGCACGACGAAACGCAGAACCGGATCGCCCTCTATCTCCTGGCGCTGACGGTTCTCACGGCATTCTGCGGCGCGACCACGCTTCTCCTGGCTGACCGGCTGCAGCACCTGATCTCCACGCCGCTGGCCAAACTCGCAGCGGCGGCGCGCGAGGTTTCCGCATCGCACAATTTCTCCGTCCGCGTCCCGGTCACGAGCCGCGATGAGATCGGCACCCTCACGACCGCGTTCAACGAGATGCTCGATCAGCTTCAACACACGCAGGGCGATCGCGAGATGGAGATCCACGAGCGTCAGAACGCGGAGCTTGCGCTCCGTGACAGCGAGGACACACTGCGCCGCCTCGCGTTCTACGACCAGCTCACAGGTCTTCCGAACCGCGCACTCTTCGACGACCGCCTCGAGCTCGCCCTCGTGCAGGCGCAGCGCGGCAATCGCGTCGTCGGTGTGATGTTCATCGATCTGGATCGCTTCAAACTGATCAACGACTCGCTGGGACACAGCGCAGGGGACGAGCTGCTGCGCGGCGTTGCCGACAGAATGCGCGGCGCGCTCCGACGCAGCGATACGCTCGCCCGCCTCGGCGGCGACGAGTTCATCGTCCTCCTCCCCTCACTCGCCGACACGGCCGACGCAGCAACTGTTGCGCAGAAAATCATTCGCGCGGTCGGCATCCCGTTCATGGTCGCCCAGCAGGAGTGGTATGCCACGGTGAGCATCGGCATCAGCCTCTTTCCGAACGACGGGACTGACGCCGAGACATTGATCAAGAACGCCGACGTCGCGATGTACCGCGCGAAAGATCGCGGCCGCGATGGCTACGAGATGTACACGCCGGAGCTGCAGGAGCGCGCGATGCGCCGTGTCACGCTCGAGAACGAGCTGCGGATGGCGCTATCGCGCGGAGAGTTCGTCCTTCACTATCAGCCGCTCGTCGATCTGGACGACTCTGCGATCATCGGCGCCGAGGCACTCCTTCGCTGGCAGCATCCGGCGCGAGGGCTGATTGCTCCAGGCGACTTCATCCCGGTTGCCGAGGAGACGGGACTCATCGTTCCCATCGGACAGTGGGTGCTGCGCACCGCATGTCTCGCCGCGAAGACCTGGAACGAGTCGTCAGGGAAAAATCTTCGAATCGCCGTCAATCTGACGACGCGTCAGTTTCAGCACGCCGACCTCGTCGAGCAGGTGAAAGCAATTCTCGACGAGACCACACTAACCCCGAATCTTCTGGAGCTCGAGATCACCGAGCACAGCGCAATGAGTGACAGCGAGCAGACCGCGGAGACGTTGCGCGAGCTGAAGGCGCTCGGCGTGCGCCTCAGCATTGACGATTTCGGTATCGGATACTCGTCGCTCGGCACGCTCAAACGATTCCCGCTCGACTCGCTCAAGATCGACCGGACGTTCGTGAAGGACATCGCGACCGACAACCGCGACGCCGCGCTCGTCCAGGCGATCGTCGCGATCGGTCAGGCGCTTCAGGTGCGGATCACTGCCGAAGGCGTCGAGACGGCGGAACAGAGCCAGATCCTGCGCGATCAGGGCTGCGACAGTTTCCAGGGATTCCTCTTCAGCAAAGCCGTCCCGGCAGCCGACTTCACAAAGCTGTTGTAAAAGCTCGAGTGTCCGCGCCGTTTCAACATGTTGAACCCTACGGGTTCACCCACCCCGCGAACTGCATCTTTCCTTCCGCGATCCTGATCATTGCAACCGGTTTGATCGGATCGCGCTCGGGTCCCATCGTGATGGTCCCCGACACGCCCTGATAGTCGCGCGTGGCGGCGATCTGATCGCGGATCGCCTTCCTGTCGACCGAGCCGGCGCGCTGAATCGCAGCGGCAATGATCTTCATCGCGTCGTAGCCGAGGGCCGCCGTCGCCTCCGGATTCTTCCCATGGCGCTTTCTGATCGCGCTGACGAACTGCTGCACGATGGGACGCTCATCGCCGACGAAGTAGTGATCGGAGAAATATGAGTTGTCGACCGATTTGCCGCCGATCTCGATCACCGTGGGCGAATCCCATCCGTCGCCCCCGATCATCGGAAGCGTGAGGCCGAGGTCGCGCGCCTGAATCGCGATCTGACCGACGTCGGTGTAGAAGCCGGGGATGAAGAGCGCCTCCGGCTTCTGCCCGCGGATCGTGGTGAGCTGCGGGCGATACTCTGAATCGCCGCCGCTATAGCTCTGCTCGCCGGTGATCTTCCCGCCGCGCGATGTGAACTCGGCGCGGAAGACATTCGCGAGGCCGACCGAGTAGTCATTTCGGCGGTCGACAAGCATCGCAGCCGATTTCAGTTTCAACTGGTCGCGCGCGAACGCCGCGAGCGCCTTCCCCTGATATGGATCGGTGAAGCAGACGCGGAAAATGTACTCCCCCTTCTGCGTCACTGCCGGGTTCGTGGATGAGGGCGAGATCATCGGCACGCCGGCCGCCTGCGCGATGGGGGCGGCCGCGAGCGACTGATTCGACGAGTTCTCGCCGATGATCGCGATCACGTTGTCGCTCGTGACCAGCTTCGTCACGGCCGATGCCGCTTCGTCGGCCTTGCCCTGATCGTCTTCCGCGATGACTTTGATCTTCCGGCCGAGGACACCGCCCGCTGCGTTGATCTCCTCCGCCGCCAGCCGCACGCCCTGCAACGTCGAAGTCCCGAATGCCGCTTCGCTGCCCGACAGCGCACCGTAGAGTCCGATTGGAATTTCGGCAACCGGCTCAGGAGTTTGCGATTCGCGGTCAGCCTGGCATGCCGCGAAAATCACCACCAGGCCAGCCATCAACAGTTTTCTCATCGATTCCCCTGTGGCGGCTAGAATGCCCGCCTCGCCGCAGTTTATCCGCACCGAGAAAGGATTCACCGCTTCATGCAAGCCACCGACATCCGAAAAGGCATCGTCATTCTCTTCGAGGGTGATCTGTGCAAAGTCATGGAGTTCCGTCACCACACGCCGGGCAACCTCCGCGCGATGGTGCAGGCAAAGCTGCGCAACATGCGCACGGGCAACCAGTTCGAGCACCGCTTCCGCTCGCAGGACCCGATCGAGCCTGCGTACATCAATCAGCACGAGATGGAGTACCTGTACTCCGACGGCCACGCGCATCACTTCATGAACACCGAGAACTTCGAGCAGGTCGAGATCAGCGAAGATGATCTTGGCGATGCGGCTGCGTGGCTTGCGCCCGGCCTGAAGATTCAGGTGCAGTTCTACGAGTCGCGTCCGATCGGCATCGAGCTGCCGAAGACGATCAAGGTGAAGATCGCGACGACCGAGCCGATGGTGAAGAGCTCGACCGCAACGGCGTCGTACAAGCCGGCGACGCTCGAGAACGGTCTCATCGTTCAGGTCCCACCCTTCGTCACCGACGGCGAGACGATCCTCGTCGACCCGAGCGAGAACCGCTACCTCGAACGCGCAAAGTGACGCGTGACGCCGTCCGTTCACTTCCTCTGCACGGCGTGTGATGCGCGGCTCGCTCGAGAGATCGGCGAGCCCGCCACGGCGTGCGAGATGTGCAGCGCGCCGAATGATGTCGTGGCGCCCGCAGCGATCGAACGCTGCGCAGCCTGCGGACACGACCAGCTCTACTTTCAGAAAGACTTCAACCGCAGGACCGGAATCGCTCTCGTCGTCCTCGGCTCGATCTTCGTGCCGTGGACGTATGGCCTCAGCCTCCTCGGCGTCACGATCCTCGACTACGCGGTATGGCGGATAGTGAAGAACGTGGTCGTCTGCTATCGCTGCCAGACCGTGCATCGCGGCTACGCCGTGCCTGAGTGGATCAAGCAGTTCGATCTCGTGACTCACGACCGTCATGTTTACGGGCAGGCTCCGCCGGGTGCGGAGGAATGACTTCGGGCCATGCTTCTGTGTGGCGCCAGTCGCCCCGCGGCGGCGCTCTTTGAGTCATGGCGATCAACCGTTCCGAGCGCCGCCGCGGGTCGGCGGCGCCACACAGAAGCGGCGTTCACAGGATCTCACGCTGAAAATCGCTGGACAATCCGTCGGAGAAAGCCGCGGGCTCGCTCGCTCCAAGTCGTCGAGGCCTTGATCTCCTCAACGGCGCGCGCGGGAGGAAACTCGTCGCCGTGGCGCTCCCGCAGATAGTGCAGATGATCCATCGCGAAGAGGTAGAGATCGGTCTCGGTTCGCCCGGAAAACTCTTCGAGCACCCGGCTTTCACGAATGATGCGGATCACCGGTTCGTAGACGTTTGAACGCCACGAGCGGGCAGCCTCGCCTGCGCCGATGTCGCGCTTTTGCTCGAGTCCCAAGTAGTAGCGATGCACGTCGACATGATCGAGCATGCGCTCGTAGCCATCGGTCTGCGTGAGATGAAACTCGCCCTCCTCCGCCTCGAGTCCGGACGCTTCGAGAAAGTCGAGCCGCCCGCGTCGCAGGACCAGCTCCTCAATCGAGTCGTCGGAGCGGATCGGGACCTCGCTGACGAACTCGCGGACGTGCGCCTCGATCGACGGTGCGTTCATCGCGCGCGTGACCGACACGCGATGATGTCCGTCGACGACAAAGTAAGCGTTGCCGACCTCGTACAGCTCTACCGTCGGGAATCCCCCGCTCCCCTCGGCGCTGTCGCGGATGTCTTCCCATCGCGCGCGGAGCGACTCGTCGCGGGGAAGAAACATCCGGTTGAACTCCCGCTCCCGGCCGATCGAGCCGACGATCCTGTCGATGGGCACCTCACGGATTCCGCGATCGATCGTGTGGCGGAGACGTAGCTTCTCGCGCACCGAACCGAACGGGAGGAGATCGCGCGGCAGTCCCTGCAGAAACCGGCGAATGTCGCTCAGCAGCGCCGCCCGGCGGGCGTCGTCGAAATCAGCCACCGCGCTTTTCGGCGCGAAGCCGTACCGAGTACGTCGACTCTGGCTGTGGTGGAGTCGTCGACGCCGGCATGACATCGAGAAGCTCGATCGAATAATCGAACGCGGTCCCGCTCTTTGGTTCGACAGTCGTATTCAGATCGAGCCGCTGCGTCTGCCCGTCGAACGTCGCGTCGATGCGCACCTTGGCGTTTCCAGCCCAGACGCACTGAACTCCGGTCGGGCAGCGCGAGTCTTCCTCGACCGACACGAAGCGAAGCACCGGACCGCGCGGGAGACTCTTCGACTGATTGAGCGCGAGAAGAATCGGCTCGTCGACGCTGGCCTCGGTCGGCAGGATCGACGTACATGACGACAGAAGCGCAAAAACGAAGAACGTACCTGCGAAAACTACGTTGAGTACCATCATTTCCTCCCGTCTTGCGGCCAGCTCATGTCGATTCGATTCTCATCTCACTCTTCGCATCGAATAGATGCATGGCGTCGAGCTCGATCACCAGTTCGATCTGCGCGCCCACCTTCGGCATGCTGTGCGCGTCGAAGGCTGCGACGACGACAGCGTCGCCGCTCCGGGCGTGCACGATCGCCTGGTGTCCAATGGGCTCAACGATCTCGACGGTCGAGGTAATCCTGGCGGTCTCTCCCCGCCCGCTCTCCGAGGACTCGAGGACGTTCTCCGGCCGGATTCCGACGAGCACTTTCGCCCCGTCACGCTGCGCGACAGCGCTCCGAAGTCCCGAGGGAACCGGCAGAGAGAACTTCCCGGCATTGAGCCTCGTGCCGCCGTCCGCGAGCGTCGCGTCGAAGAAGTTCATCGGCGGGGTGCCGATGAACTGAGCGACGAAAACGTTCGCCGGTTTGTCGTACACCTCGAGCGGCGTTCCGACCTGCTGGATCTTTCCGCCGTTCATGACGGCAATGCGCGTCCCCATCGTCATCGCTTCGACCTGATCGTGCGTGACGTAGACCGCGGTCGTCTGCAGCCGCTGCTGCAGTTTCGTGATCTCGGCGCGCATCTGCACGCGCAGCTTCGCGTCGAGATTCGAGAGCGGCTCGTCGAAAAGAAACACCGCCGGATTGCGGACGATCGCTCGCCCCAGCGCCACACGCTGGCGCTGCCCTCCCGATAGCTGCTTCGGCTTGCGATCGAGCAGTTGCGTGATGCCGAGCGTTGCGGCCGCCTCATCGACGCGCCGTTTGATCTCTTCTTTCGCCATCTTCCGGATCTTGAGACCGAACTCCATGTTCTCGCGCACGCTCATGTGCGGATAGAGCGCGTAGGTCTGAAAGACCATCGCGGTATCGCGATCCTTCGGCTGCAGATCGTTGACCACCTTCTCGCCGATCCGGATCTCGCCCTCGGTGATCTCCTCGAGACCGGCGATCATCCGAAGCGCGGTGGACTTGCCACAGCCGGAAGGTCCGACGAGAACCATGAACTCACGGTCCTGAATGTCGAGACTCAGGTTGTCGATGACCGATACGTTCCCGTAGCGTTTTGCAACCCGTTCGAATGTGACGCCGGCCATCAAACCCTCACTTTTCGTGAAGCTGCGACTGGGCGAGGGTATCAACAGCTCCCTCTGAGCGCCAGCGGCGGCTAGACGGGTAGATGGACGATTGCAGACAACCAGCCGCCGAGAACTTCTCCGATCACGACTGCCACGACGTCCACGTAAAGGATGCCGGTGGCCGCCATCGTCGAGCGGATCCGCACGGTTCCCCACACCATCGGAAAAAGGACGAGCGGACCTGCGAGTCCCCATCCGGCGCGCATCCAGAAAAAGATGCCCTGGCGCACGGCAACTTCGTGAAACACGCCTCCTGCGGCGATTGCGACGATCACCAGCGTCAGCCGCGCGATCGTTGCGACGAGGGTCGCCATCGCCAGCCGTTTGAGAGGCTCGATCGGCATGCCGCGCACGACGAGATACCAGTGGCCCAGGGTCATCGCGAGATTCACGCTGCCGAGGATCGCGACGCTGGCGAGGGCGCCGGCGATGCTCCAGCCGATGTGTGCGGGGCGGACTGCCGCGTGATACGAGCTCACCGACGCAAAGAGATATGCGGCGCCGAGGATTGCCGCGGATGCTCGAAACAGCAGCCGCTTCGGATAGCGAAGAAGGATCGATGTGAGCGCCGTCAGCGCGATCACTGCGACACTGACTGCCGCCAGGTCGGACCGTCCCGCCATCGCATGGGAAATCGCCGCACCGGCCGCGAGCGCCGCACCGATCGCCATCACGAGCCGGTAGAACTTCGGACCGGTGTTGCGCCGGCCGGCGAGCGGGAGGAAGAGATAGAGCCCAGCCGCGAGATCGATGAGGAAAAGCGAGAGAAGCATCGGCGCGCGTTATCGCACGACTTCGCTCGCGCGCACAAACACGAATCCTCGCGCGCGGAGCCGCGGGACCTCTTCGCGCAGGACGCGAAGGGTGACCTCGTGCGGATGGCCGATGCCGATCGCTACTCCCTGCTCCTCGGCGACGCGCGCCAGCGTTCGCAACTGCCTCCGCACCGCCGCCTCGGTTTTCTCGTCGTCGAGAAAGACGTGGCGGGCCGCAGTCCTGATGTTCATCTCCCGCGCAACCGTGGCGGCAACCGACCGCGCGCCGGTTCTTGAATCGATGAAGTAAAAGTCCTTCGGCAGCGCGTTCATCACGCTCGCCATGACGCGGCGATCGGCCGTCGCGCGCGATCCCATGTGGTTGTTCACCCCGCGCGCGTGCGGCACGCGCGAGACGCTTCCGCGCGTGGCCGTGACGATCTCGCTGTCGCTCATCGAGGTCAGCACCGCGTTGTCGCCGGGTGAGACCGACGAATCCATCGGCTCCATCGGCAGGTGACAGAGAATCTCGAATCCACGCGCGTTGAGTCTCTCGGCGAACGATGCAGCACGCAGGGAGTTCGGCAGGATCGCGAAGCTGATGTCGGGGTCGATCGCCATTGCGCGCTCGAGCGGCTGGCTGTCGAATCCGAGGTCGTCGATGATCAGGGCGATGGAGCCGTGAGAGCGTTTGACTGGTGCCGGTCCTCTTTCCTTAGGCGGCGTTCGCGTGACGGCAGCCGGCTCGACCGCCAGGGCTTTCGCGTTCGGCTCTACGTCACGCCCCACGCCCCGAATCGACATCCATCCGAAAAAGAGGGAGAGCGCGGCGATCGGAAGCAGCGTCAGCTCCGCAATCGTGCGGAACGAAGTGCGCTGGTGTCCCTCCCGGCCTGCCATGCTCTCGGTGTTGATTGTACGTGGGGTTTCATCCTGAGCGAAGCGAAGGATCTACTGATAGCGCTAGGGAGGACGAAGCCAAGTCCTCGCGATTACTAAGTAGAAGAGGAAGTTAGTGTGGCGGTGGGCGCCCTCGCCCGCCG
>JAENWF010000085.1 GCA_016650215.1 Thermoanaerobaculia bacterium | reverse complement strand
TCGCGGCGCATCGACAACCAGCTCCGCGGCCGCTCGGGACGCCAGGGCGATCCCGGCTCGTCCCGCTTTTACCTCTCGCTCGAAGACGATCTGATGCGCATCTTCGGCTCCGATCGCATCTCGGGGCTCATGCAGCGGATGGGGATGGAAGAGGGCGTGCCGATCGAGCACGGCATGGTCACCCGCGCAATCGAGCGCGCGCAGAAGCAGGTCGAGGGACGCAACTTCGACGCGCGCAAACACCTGCTCGAATACGACGACGTGATGAACAAGCAGCGTGAGTCGATCTACACGCTGCGCCGCAGCATCCTCGACGGTCGCGAGGGGAAGGAGTACATCCTCAACGCCGCCGACGAGATCGTCGAGTTTCTGATCGACACGCATATGCCTGACGACGGGCACGACATCAACGAGACCGATCTGAACGCGGAGCTGTACGACTTCTTCGACGTCGATCTCGCCGGCGCCGCCGTGGATGTCAAGACGATGCGCCGCGACGAGGTGAAAGAGAAGGTCGTCGCTGCGGTCAATAAGCGCTACGAAGAGAAAGAGGCGCAGGTCGGCGCAGAAGTGATGCGCATGCACGAGAAGTATCTCCTCCTCCAGGTCATCGATCAGCAGTGGAAGGACCACCTGCTGATGATCGATCACCTCAAGGAAGGCATCGGCCTGCGCGGATACGGCCAGCGCGATCCACTCATCGAGTACAAGCGCGAGTCGTTCGACATGTTCCAGGAGATGATGGAGCGCATCCAGGACCGCGTCGTGAAGTACCTCTGGAAGATCGACGTGGTCGTCGAGCGCGAAGGCGATCGTCCGCCGCAGCGTGTGCTTCCGCCGCCGCCAAAGCAGCAGCCGATGTTCTTCTCCGGCGCGAGCGCGGAGCCGCAGACGGTCAAGCGGCGCGAGGCGAAAATCGGACGCAACGATCCCTGCCCCTGCGGCTCGGGGAAGAAATACAAAAAGTGCCACGGGATGGCGGCCTGACGATGTCGAGCGATAGACGGCTTTCGGGCGACAAGACGATCGGGTTCATCGGCGCCGGCAACATGGCCGAGGCGATGATCCGCGGGCTGCTTCGCGGAGGGGACTTCGCGATCGCGCAGATTGCGGCGTCCGGTCCCCGCGAAGAGCGGATGCGCGAGCTTCGCGATGCGTACGGCATCTACGCTACGACCGACAACAAGGTGCCGGCTGCGTCGGAGATCGTCGTGCTCTCAGTCAAGCCGCAGATCCTGAGCCGCGTTCTCGATGATGTCGGGTCGACGATCAGTCCCGACGCGCTCGTGATCTCGATCGCGGCGGGGATTCCGGTCGCGTCGATTCAGTCGCGGCTGGCGCCCGGCACGCGCGTGGTCCGCGCGATGCCGAACACGCCGGCGCTCGTCGATGCCGCGGCAACCGCCATCGCGCGCGGTGAGTTTGCCAGCGACTCCGATCTCGACGAGGCGAAGCGGATCTTCGACGCCATCGGCACGACGGTCATCCTCGACGAATCGCTCATGGACGCGGTCACCGGACTCTCCGGCTCCGGTCCCGCGTACGTGTTCCTGATTCTCGAGGCGCTCAGCGATGCCGGAGTGAAAGTCGGTCTGTCGCGCCGCACTTCGCAGCTTCTCGCTGCGCAAACAGTCCTCGGATCGGCGAAGATGCTGCTCGAAACCAACGAGCATCCCGGCAAGCTCAAGGACATGGTGACCTCGCCCGGCGGCACCGCCATCACAGGTCTTCACACGCTCGAGAATGGCGGTGTTCGGACGACGTTGATGAATGCAGTGGAGGCCGCGACGCGGCGCTCGCGCGAGCTGGGTGAAGCGCTGCTGAAGAAAAACTGATGAGTGTCAACGGTGAGGACCCGCTCGCGATCGTCGAAGCGGAGTTGAATGAAGCCACTGATCGCGCGCGGCGGATGATCGAGGCTTGCGATCCGCGGCGCTTCACGGTCCGACCCGACCCGGCGCGCTGGTCCGCAGCAGAGTGCATCGCGCATCTCAGTGTGTCGAGTGAGATGGTTCTGCCGGTTCTTCGCGAGGCGCTCGAGCACGGGAAGCGGAGCGGCATCACCGGCGGCCGGCCGCCATCGATGGATCTCCTCGGCCGCGTTCTGCGCTGGTTTCTCGAGCCGCCAGTCCGTTCACGCCTCAAGACCGCGGCGCCGTTCGTCCCACGCTCCGTGCGCGCGAAGGCCGAGTCACTCGCCGAATTCAGCGCGTTTCAGTCGAAACTGATCGAGGCCCTCAAGTCCGCGCGTGGCCTCGACCTCGGCAAGCTCAAGGTCGTCTCGCCGTTCGACAAACGTATGAAGTTCAATCTCTACTCCGCCTTCCGCATCGTAGCCGCCCACGAGCGCCGCCACCTCTGGCAGGCGGAGCAGGCGATCGAAGCGCTGGCGAAAATGCACTCACCGTGGCCAAGGACAGACTGAGGATTGAGTGCTGAGTGCTGAGTAGGGAGTGCTGAGTTGTGCGATGTCATCCTGAGCGAAGCGAAGGATCCCCCGCGCAAATACGATCAGCGCCTGGACGCGGGGGATCCCTCGCTTCGCTCGGGATGACACGACCGAAAGCTGCGCCGGTCACGCTCGCCCTCGTTACTGAGGACTCAGCACTCAGCACTCAATCCTCAGCACTCAACTAAATCCCTCCGAGCACCTTCGCGAGCGTTTCCCGCATCGCCTGGAAATCGTGAGGGTCGGCAATGAAGCCGTCGGCGCGAAAGTCGGTGCCGCCTTCGGCTGGGACGTTGCCGCTCATCAGGACGATCTTGACCGACGCGGTCTCTGGCCGCGACTTCAGCAACTGCACGAGCTCGCGGCCGTTCATCTTCGGCATGATCGCTTCCGCGAGGACGACGTCGGGGTGGTTGGCCGACGCGTATCGCAGGCCCTCGAGCCCGTCGCCGGCGGTGAGGACCGAGTATCCCGACTGCTCGAGCGCGTGCTTCGACATCTCGCGGATCTGGGCGTCGCTGTGCACGACGAGTACGACGGGCGAGTGATCTGACAGCGGCGTGAGCTCGCGGAGCTGCTGCTGCAGTGCGCCCAGGCGCGCCGTCAGCGTTCGCACCTCGGCCTTCGCCGCTTCCTTTTCCATCATCGCCTCGCCGACGTCAGCGTCGTGATCGCTCGCGAGATGTCCGACGATCTTCTGCAGCTTCTCGCTCCATTCGGTCTCGAGCGTCTGGTTCGCGGCCTTTTCCGCGTCGAGCGCTTTCCGCAGTTCAGCAACCTTGCTGGTTAGCGACCGAAGCTCGGCGCGTGCCGCTTCCTTCTCGATGAGCGTCTCGCCGATCGTGTTCTCGTAATCGGTGGTGATCCCGGCGACGATTCGCGTCAGCTTTTCGTTCCAGTCCAATTCGAGCGACTGCTTTGCCGTCCTCTCGATTTCGAGCGCCTTCCGGATCTCGACGACTTTGCTGGTCAGCGTTCGAATCTCGGCGCGTGCTGCTTCCTTCTCCACGAGCGAGTCGCCGATCGAGTTCTCGTAATCAGTCGTGATCCCGGCGACGATGCTCGTCAGCTTCGCGTTCCACTCCGATTCGAGCGCATTCTTTGCCGCTTTCTCCATGTCGAGCGCCGTCCGCATCTCGGCGACCTTACTAGTCAGCGTGCGGAGCTCAGCGCGTGCAGTTTCCCTCTCCACGAGCGAGTCGCCGATTGAGTTCTCGTAGTCGGTCGTGATTCCGGCGACGATGCGAGTCAGCTTCTCGTTCCACTCTGACTCGGCACTCGTACGCGCGGTTCGTTCGTCATACGACTTCTTCTGTTCGCGTTCGAGCTCCGCACGAAGTCCGACGGCCAGGGCTGTCAGCGCGCCGATCTCATCGCGTTCTGTCGACTCAATCCGTTCGCGCGTGATCCTTTGCTGATCCGTGTGTCCGCGCTCTTTCTCGACTCGCTGCGTGAGCGCGCGCAGCTCGGCGCGGGCGGCTTCCTTGTCGGTCAAGGCCTGTGCGAGTGAGCTCTGGTGATCGGTGGTTATGCCTGCGACGATTCGTTCGAGATTGCGGCTGGTCTCTTCTTCGACGCGGACGCGCGCGGCACGCTCCTCATCGAGTGCTGCCTGCAGCGCGACCGTCTCTTCCTGAATCGACACGATCCGGGCGCGCGCTTCGGCGAGGTGAATATCGTGTTTGCGGTCTGCCGTGATCTCCTGAATCTCGCGCAGCTCGGCTTCGCGGTCGGCGCGTGCTGTCTCCTCCTCGAGGATCGCGCGTACGCGGTCTAACTCTTCGTGCACGGCTGCCGCCTGAACCTCGAGCTCTGCGGATTGCGCTTTCAGATCCAGGGAGGCCTGCTTCTCCGCGGCAAGCTCGGCTTCGAAAATGAGGACCTTCTGCTGCGCCTCCTCTGCGGCACGCTGATGTGACGATGAGACGTCGGCCGTGCGATGAAGCGTGGTGCGGGCGGCATTCTCGAGCTGTCCGCGCAGGGTCGATTCGCGTTCTGCGCGGGCGTGCTCTTCCTGTGCGATCTTCTTCGCGCTCTCGAGCTGCTGCTGGACGATTCGCCGGGAGTTCTCAATCTCGGCGATTCTTCGCTGAGCGTCCGTCAGATCGGCATCGTGCTGCGATTTGAGCCCGGCGAAATGTGACGCTTCGCGGTCAGCGCGGCTCTTCTCTTCGTCAGCCTTGCGCCACGCGAGATCGAGCTCCTGCTGCAGTGCCCCTATCCGTTCCTCGATGTCAGTCCCGCGTCGCGTCGCGTTCTCGAGCTGTGCGCGCGCGGCATCGGCCCGCTTTCCCTGCTGCGCGCTCTCGGTGCGAGCCGCGTCGAGCTCCTGTTGCAGGCTCGCATGCCGCAGCCTTGCCTCCGCTACGCTGTCATTGAGCCGCCGCTGCAGGTCGTTAATTTCGGAACGGTCGACCGCGACAGGCCGGACGATCTCCCCCTCGGCGACGGGCAGCAGCGGCGGGGCCGGCGACGGCGAGATCTCCACCCGCCGCGTGAACGGAACCCTTGCGAAGCGCGTTGCAATCGCCGCCGTGATCGCAATCGTGAACGGCACGACGCTCGCGAGCGACGGCACCATCCGCACCGGCGAGAACATCCAGTCGTACAGGATGACGGCCGCGACCGCGGTCGTGACGCCGAGGAGGAAGCTGCCGAGCCACGCGACGATCACGACCGACCCGAGATAGACGTAGATCGGCTCGTACCGCGGTTCGAGCGCTGCAATCGTCCCGTTGATGCCGGTCGCCAGAACGAGAAAAGCTGCCGCCCGGCCCGTGCGCAGAGCACCGCCTAGCCACTTCCGCGACCGCGCGGATCTCGCTGTCATTAAGGACCCTTTGGGGGAGGCGTCGCTTCTAGTGTAAGAGGCCTGAGCGCCGGGGCCAAGCGGAAAAGGGCGAGTGGGGGCTGAGGTCTAACGGTCTAACGGTCTAACAGTCCAACAGTTACGGTTGACCGTTAACCGTTAACTGTTAACCGTTAGACCGTTAGACCTTCTACCCCTCGGCCCTTGGCCCCTGGCCCTCGGCCCTCGTTTTCATCCGAGCTCGCATGAACTCGATGATCCCTGGCAGGATCGAGAGAAAGATCACCACGATGATCACGATATGGATGTGCTTCTCGATGTCCGGGAACAACTTGATCAGCAGGTAGCCGATCATCGTCATCGAGAAGACCCAGCCGATGCCGCCCACGATGTTGAAGAGGGCGAAGCGGCGGTAGGGCATCTTCGCCATTCCCGCCACCACCGGCGCGAAGGTGCGGATGACCGGAACGAATCGGGCGATGATGATCGTCTTGCCGCCGTGCTTGTCGTAAAAGTCCTGTGTCGCGATCAGATGCTTCTTCTTGAAGAACAGCGAGTCTTCCTTGCGGAAGAGCGCGGGACCGAGTTTCTTGCCGATGAGGTAGCCGGTCGCGTCTCCCAGAATCGCGCAGGTCATGAGCAGAAGATTGAGAAAGACGATGTCGAGGTCGCCCTTGGCTGCGAAGAGTCCCGCGGTGACGAGGAGCGAGTCGCCCGGCAGGAAGAAACCGACCATCAGCCCCGTCTCGGTGAAGACGATGATGGCCATCCCGACGTAGCCGAAGGTCTGAATCAGCCCCTGGACGTCGGTCAAGAAATGAAACCAGCCGCGAAGTGTTTCCAATCAATGCTCCTCAGCGCAAAAGGACGCGGATCGTAAACGATAATGGCGGCGATGCAAACCAGTTATGACGTCGTGATCCTCGGCGGCGCGTTCAGCGGAGCCTCTGCTGCAATTCTCCTGCGCAGGGAAGC
>JAENWF010000084.1 GCA_016650215.1 Thermoanaerobaculia bacterium | reverse complement strand
TTACTTCATCCGCTATCCGGCGATGCAGGTCCGCGGGCTTGCGACGACTCCGTCCGACGTCGAGATCTATGTCAACGGCGCGCTCGTCGATCGCCGCAGAGTGGAACCAGGCCAGTTCGAGCTCCGTAACCTGCCGGTTTCTTCCGGCACCGGCATGACACGCATCGTCGTTCGCGACGTCTACGGCAACGAGCAGGTTCAGACCAACTCGTATTACTACTCCACGGCAGTCCTTGCACCCGGCATGAATGAGTACAGCTACTCAACGGGGTTTCTCCGCGGGTCCACGTTCGCGGATCCCGAGATCAGTCGTGACTATGGCGACCTGGCGTTCGCTGGAACGCATCGTCGCGGCATCAACAACTACCTCACGCTGGGAGGCCGTGCCGAGATTACGGCGGCGGTTCGTTCAGCGGGTCCCAGTGCGGCGCTACGCACGCGCATGGGTGATTTTGAGCTCGCAGCGGGGGCGAGCGATGCCGACGGCCGGCGCGGATCAGCTGGTCTTTTCGGCTACAACTTTCTGACGCGACGATTCAGCCTTGGTCTCAGCGTGCGAGCCCAGTCGCGAGAGTACGCGCACCTCGCTCTCACGCCCGAAGCGGAACGCCCTCTTCTCGACGTGAACCTTTTCGGCTCGGTGATTGTCCTCCGCCGCACGAGCCTCACGGCGCAGATTTCGTCATTGAATATGAGAGACGGCGCCGACACGAAGCGGGTGGCGGTCGGCACGAATCTCTCGTTCGGCCGCTATGCGAACGTCTTTGTATCGGTCGGTGGTAGTCATTCCAACCAGAACTTCGAACCTGAGTACATTCTCGGCTTGAGCCTCAACGCCGGAACCAATGTTTCCGCGAGCATTTCCGCCGCGAGGCGAAATGGCGAGAATCAGGTCACGACCGAGCTCCAGCGTCCCCTCCCCATCGGGACCGGCTACGGCTTTCGAATTGGATCGACAGTCACGGACGAGGAGCCCTCCGTCCCCGCGATCGCTCAGTATCAGACAGACTTCGGCCGCTACGAGATCGGCTTCGATCCCGTCAACTCCTCGGATCCCACGATCAGCGCGTCGGGTGGCCTGGTTCTCGGGGGCGGCGCGCTGATGTTTACCCGCGCGGTTCAGGACAGTTATGCGATCGTCCGGGTTCCGGGTGTGGAAGGCGTCCGTGTCTACGCAAGCAATCAAGTCATCGGCAGGACTAATCGACGTGGGAACCTCCTCGTGCCCAATCTCCTCTCGTATTACGGAAACCAGATCCGGATCAACGATCAGGACGTTCCGCTGGATTACAACGTGTTCGCCACCGAGAAAGTCATCGCTCCCCCATACCGAGGCGGCGCCATCGTTCAGTTTCCTGTCGCAGTCGTGCGGTCTGTTGAAGGCTCCGTCATCGTCAGGTCGTCCAAAGGGGAGCAGGTTCCGACGTTCGGCCAGCTGACGTTATCGCGCAACGGCAAGCAGGAGATTTCCCCGCTTGGAACCGCGGGCGAGTTCTACATGGAGAACCTCGAGCCGGGCAGTTGGGACGCGCTCGTGGAATGGGAGGACGGCACTTGCCGCTTCGCTCTGGTAGTGCCCGCCGGAAGTGAACCGTCCGTCCCACTGGGAAGTCTGACGTGCAACCTCGAGGAACCCCGAAAATGAACCTACGAACTCTGATGATTCTCGTTCTCGCCATCGGGATCGCGCCAGCGGTCCATGCGACGAAGAACTGCACGATCACTTCCGCACCGGCGATCCTCGATTTCAACATCTACACACCTTCGTCTCCGACCCCGGACACGGCAGTCGGGACGATCACGGTGACCTGCAATCCGAATCTGATCGCAACGCTGACGATGACGCGAGGAACGAACTCTGCGAGCTATCTGCCGCGGACGATGGCGCTGGGAGGCAACCTGCTTCCCTACAATCTCTACACGTCCTCAGCGGGAAATCCACCCCCGGTGTGGGGCGATGGCTCCGCGGGAACAGTGGTTGTCAACCTCGTAACGACCCCCCAGAACAAGACGTTCACGTTGAACATCTTCGGCATCATGCCGATCAATTCAGACGTGCCGCCCGGCACGTATCTCGACTCGATCAATCTCACGGTCAATGACGACAAGGCTGGCGATCCGGACACGGTCACGTTCAGCGTCCGCGCAATCGTTCCGGCGGAGTGCACCGTCAGCACCTTCCTGATCGGCTTCGGGACCTACGATCCAATCGGAACCCATGCGACGAGTCCCTTGGATGCAACCGGCGTGATCAACGTCTACTGCACGAGGACGACTGTCGGTACGGTGCAGTTGACCGCGGGGCAGTGGTCGTTGGGACCTCTGCGCCGTATGCGTAGCGCCGCGGGCGCATTCCTCACCTACGACATCTACCGGGAGCTCGGCCGAACGACAGTCTGGAACCTTGCCAATACGGTCAGCGGGGTCTCGGGCAACCGGACGCTGCCGATCAATGGAGGGTTCACTGCGTACGCCCAGATTCCCGCCAACCAGGACGCTGCTGCGGGCTCCTACTTCGACACGATCCAGGCAATCGTGAATTACTGACGGTTTCCGCGGCCAGCAGCGGTCCACTCGCCATTCACGGCTTACAATGCGCGCGACTTTACGCGAGGAGTGGATGAATGGCCGAACTTCCCGGGGTTGAACGCGAGACGCTCGATGTCGACGTAGTCATTGTCGGCGCCGGGCCCGGCGGGCTCGCTGCCGCATACAAACTCGCGCAACTGGTTCAGGCCCACAACGCATCGGGAGCCGAGAAGAAGCTCGAAGGTCTCTCCATTGCCGTTCTCGAGAAGGGGAAGGAGATCGGCTCGCACGGAATCTCGGGCGCCATCATGGATCCGCGCGCGATCTCCGAGCTGATGCCCGACTGGCTCGACCGCGGATGTCCGGTCGAAGCGCCTGTCGGTGAAGACTCGTTCTGGTATCTCACGGAGAAGATGAAACTCGCGGCGCCGATCATGCCGCCACCTCTGCAGAACCACGGCAACTACGTCGTCTCGCTCGGTGAAGTCGTTCGCTGGTGGGCGCCGATCGTCGCCGGGATGGGCGTCGATCTCTTTCCGGAATTCGCCGCGACACGCGTGCTGGTCGAGAACGGGCGTGTCGTCGGCGTCCGCACCGGCGACAAAGGAATCGACAAGTACGGCAAACCGAAACCGAACTTCGAGCCCGGCGTCGACATCCGCGCAAAGATCGTGATTCTCGCGGAAGGGCCGCGCGGCACGCTCACGAAGCAGCTCACCGGCATCTACAACCTCGACGAGGGGAAGAACCCTCAGATCTACGCGCTCGGAATCAAGGAGCTGTGGCAGCTTCCAGACGATCGTTTTGCAGCCGGTAAGGTGATTCACACGCTCGGCTGGCCGCTCGACAGCGACACGTTCGGCGGCGCGTTCATCTACGGGATGAAAGACCGCATCGTCGACGTCGGTCTCGTGGTCGGACTCGATTACAGGAATCCGACGCTCGACCCACACCACGAGTTCCAGCGCTTCAAACTCCATCCTTCGATCCGTCCGCTTCTCGAGGGCGGCAGGATGATCTCGGCGGGCGCGAAGGCGATCCCGGAGGGCGGCTACTACTCGATGCCGCGGATGTACGGCGATGGATTCATGATCGTCGGCGACTCGGCCGGCTATCTCAACGGCGCGCGGCTCAAGGGAATCCATCTCGCGATCAAAGCGGGAGCCCTCGTGGCCGAGACAGCGTTTCAGGCACTATTGAACGAGAATTACTCCGCGCAGCAGCTCTCGCAGTACGAGTCGCTTTTCGAAAACTCGTGGGCGAAAGACGAGCTCTTCTCGCAGCGCAACTTCCACCAGGCGTTCGAGCACGGCCAGCTCGCCGGTCTCCTCAACGCCGGCCTCGGCATGGTCACGCGCGGTCGCGGTTTCGGTTTGGTGAATCGGCTCGAAGCACGTGGCGGTCACGAGCGGATGGAGCGCATTCAACGCTACTTCAGCTCAGAGGATCCGCATCCGCCCGAGAAGATGAAGTTCGACAACACGTACACCTTCGACAAGGTGAGCGACGTCTACTATGGCGGCGTCGTGCACGAAGAGAATCAGCCAGCGCATCTGTTGATCCTCGATACCGAGGTCTGCATCACACGCTGTACCGAGGAGTACGGGAACCCCTGCCTGCATTTCTGTCCCGCGAATGTCTACGAGCCTAAGCCGACCGCCGACGGGCGCGGACGCGTCCCGTTCCTGAACTTCACGAACTGCTTTCACTGCAAGACGTGCGACATCATGGACCCGTATCAGGTGATCACCTGGGTACCACCCGAGGGTGGTGGTGGGCCGGATTACAAGAAGTTGTGAATCCCCGGGAAGGGTGGACGGGGGTGAAACCCTGAGCGAAGCGAAGGGTCCACTGATAGCACCCGCGATGCACGAGCCACGGACGTCCCCAGCGCTATCAGAAGATCCTTCGTCGCTCCGCTCCTCAGGATAGGAGGGATGCGCTCAGCATCTGCCGTACCTTCCGCACCTCTTCCAGCAACTCGTGCGCAGAGTCGTGGTGTACGACATCTTCCGGATCGCCCAGGCCCGTATTGCGATGTCGCCGCACGCCCTCCTGGATGATCGTCCGCAACTCCGCCGCGTTGTCAACGCCGCGAAAGTAGCCGACGTGCATCGGCTCGGCCATCGAACCCTTCTTGCCATGTTGCTCGGAGTGGCCTGATCCACCTCCTGCCGTCGTTACTTCGACGTCGGCGATCCCGAGCAGTCGCTGCAGCGGTCCCTGCCGGATCACCGTGTTTTGAATGTTCGCGAGCGCGATCGTTTTCTCGCGCACGGAGAGAATTCCTTCGCGGATTCGAATCGCGCGATCCGAGATCATGTACCAGCGCAGTTCGTAATCGAGGATTGCCACGCCGAGCCCGATTGTGAGCCGCGCGATGATCCAGATGACACCCACGACTGCGAGCACGCCGACGAGTACGAGCACGAAACGAGGAGCATTCTTTTGCCTCGCGACCGACGTCACGATGACGAGTGGAAAGATCAGCGCCAGTGCGCCGATGTGCCCCAGTGCCCACACGATCAGCTTCACATAGAAGTAGTTCGGCGCGGCGCGGAAGATGCGCGGGGCCGATCCGGGGGGCGGATCAGGGTCAGGCGGCACTCGCAGCAGACGAAGGACGGACCCGCGCCAGCCGTTCATGAGCGCCTCGCGATCAGCTGCGCGAGAAGGTCGCGGATCGCGCGCATTTCGACAGCGATCTCGTGCAATGTGTCGGGAGCGGCCGCCGTCGCAGTGCTCTTCCGCGGCGCCGATACGCCGCGCATGCGCGAGTAGAGATAGTCGCGCACAATTGCAAACTCGCGAATCCCTTCGAGCGTCATCTCCGCATTCGAGCTTCCGCTCGCCGTCTGGATCTGCACGCGCGCCAGCCCCAGCCACCGCTCGATGAAATTGCTGACAAGATGGATGTCCTGGATGCGCGCGTACGTCAGCGTCACTTCGCGCCGGAAGAGGATTCCCCAGCGCATCGAGATCCCCTCCTCATCGAACTCGTATCGCATCGTGTGAAAGCGGAAATAGAGCGGAATGAGCGCGATGAAGAAGAAGGGCCCGAGAGCCAGCGACGTCAGAACGTAGTACCGGAAGAGGTTCCGGTCGGGATGATGGATGGCAAAGACGGTCGATTCGTGCTCTCTCATGGCTCTCTGCTCCCAGCGTGGGTGATGTCCCACGTCACAATGATGTCTTGGAAATGTACGTTAGTGTGACCTCTGTTGCACCCGGGGCGTAGAAGAAGAGATGGCAAGAGAACCGATTCCTCTCAACCGCTCCCTCGACAAGATTGCCGCGTTGCAGGCCAACGTCGAGAAAGTCATCCGTGGCAAATCGGAGGTCGTGGAGCTTTGTGTCGCGGCGTTGCTCGCGAAAGGGCACATCCTGCTCGAGGATGTTCCGGGTGTCGGCAAGACAACGCTGGCTCACGCGCTCGCGCGTTCCGTCTCCCTCAGTTTCCAGCGCATCCAGTTCACGACCGACCTTCTGCCGGCCGACATCGTCGGGGTCACGATCTACAACCAGGACCGTCAGGAGTTCGAGTTCGTTTCCGGCCCGATCTTCACGAACGTCCTCCTCGCTGACGAGATCAATCGCGCGACGCCGAAATCGCAGTCGGCGCTGCTCGAGGCGATGAGCGAGGGGATGATCTCGGTCGAGAAACGCCGTCTTCCGCTCCCCGATCCATTTCTCGTGATTGCGACGCAGAACCCGATCGAGCACGTAGGGACCTTTCCGCTTCCTGAATCGCAGCTTGACCGCTTTCTGATGAAGCTGACGATTGGCTATCCAAATGCGGTCGATGAGAAAAAACTGCTCCGCGCCGGCGGTGCGCAGGTGGCCCTCGAGCATCTCGAGCCGGTACTCGACGAGACCGAGATCCGCGATCTGCAGCAGCAGGTCTCGCACATTCACGTCAACGAGTCGCTGATCGAGTACCTGATGACGATCGTCCAGACGTCACGCACGCACCCGGAGGTCGCCCTCGGCGTCTCGACGCGCGGCGCGCTGACCTACTTCAAGGCATGTCAGGCTCTCGCGATGGTGAACGGGCGCGACTTCGTCGTACCGGAAGACGTGAAGAGGCTCGCCGTACCCGTGCTCTCGCACCGCATCATGATGAAGGACCGCCGGATGCTGCGCAACGACTTCTCACCTGAGGCGAAGTTCATCCAGAAGATCGTCTCCGAGATCGCCGTCCCGCGGTGACTACCATCTCCACGCCCGCCCCCTCGTTCACCTTCGAGGGTGTCGTACGCCTGACGCGCATCGGCACGTCATACGTGATTTTCACGATCGTGATCGGTTTCGCAGCGCTGAACACCGGCAACAACGCGCTCTACATCGGTCTCACCTTCATGCTCGGCTCACTCCTTCTGTCGGGCGTGGCGTCGAAGGGTGGGCTCAAGCATCTCGAAGTTGCAGCCAAGGAGACAGCCGAGGCGTGGGCGGGGCAGCCGGCGGACATCCAGTTGCTGATTCGCAACCGGTCGGCGATCTGGAACGTTCGCGACGTCGTCATCGCGTCGCACAATCTGGCGGAGCCGGTGCTGATTTCGATTTTACGCAGCCGCGAGGAGGTCACGGTCGCGGTTCCGATGATCTTTCAGAAGCGTGGCCGTGTGGAGCTGTCGGCGATCGATCTCTACACACGCTACCCGTTCGGGCTCTTTCTGAAGAAGAGACGCGTGCGGCTGCGCGGCGAGCTCGTCGTTTTCCCACGACTCATCGACAACGAATTCGACGTGCGCGCGTTCCGTCCTGCGAGCGGCGACCAGACCGCAGCGAATCGCGTAGGGCCGGGCAGCGAGATTCACTCCCTGCGCGACTACGTCCGCGGCGACTCGCTCCGCCACGTTCACTGGAAAAAGTCGGCAAGCCTCGGCCGCTGGATCATGAAGCAGACAGACCAGGAGGCGGCGCACACGGTTCATGTCGTGATTGACCCATATCGGCCGGCCCGGTCGTCGGATGACGAGTTCGAGCGAATGATCAGCGCGGCGACGACGTTCGTGCGCGAGTCGCTGCTCCGCGGTTTTGATGTGATCCTTCAGCTGCCACGCCTCACGCTTCGTTCGAAGGATGCGCAGGGAGGGCACTCGATGTTCCGCGCGCTCGCCCTGCTCGAGGCGGCGCACGAGCCGATCGACCAGGTCGCGGAGCCGGAGAGCATCGTCTTCAGCCTCGATCGGAGGGTCTCGTGAATCACCAGCGTCGCGAGATCGAAATGCTTGCGGTGACGATGTTCGCCGCGGCTCCGCTCTATCTCACGGGCGCCGTCGGAATGTTGCCGCTGCTCATCTTTCACGGTGTGATGCTCGGAATCGGCGTCCGAGTCCTCTCGGGGAGAGGACCGGAGCTGCTGCCGGGAAAGGTGATGCGGCTTCTCGCCCTCGGCTACATCCTTTTCTACTTCTTCGATGCCGTCGCCATCTCCCGCAGCGCGATCGCGGCGTCGACGCATCTCGTGCTCTTCATCGCGGTTTATCAGCCGATCGAGTCTCTTCAGCGCAACAATCTCGCGCAGAGACTGCTGACGACGACGCTGATCTTCGTGGCGAGCCTCGCGACTTCGACGCACATCACGATCGTCCTGTTTGTGCTGGCGTTCGCGTTCCTCATGTTCCGCCAGCTGATCTACGTGAGCCACATGGAGACGGTCCGCTCGCTCAGCCGACCGTACGACATGGAACCGTCGTCGCGCTCGGCGATCTTCTACCTCCTCGGCACCGTGGTCCTCGGCGCGATGCTGTTCCCGTTCCTCCCGCGCCTCCGTAACCCCGTCGTGAGGGGATTCACCGGTCCGCTCAGCAACGCGACCTCGGGTTTGAGCGAGGCGATCGACTTCAACGAGACGCGGACCAGCACTCCCGATGCGGCGCTTGTCGCGCGCGTCTGGATGAATCAGGACGCGATCCCTTTCTTCACCCCGCTCCGTCTGCGCGGCGCGATCTACGACCGATTCGAGAACAACCGGTGGCTGCAGGGGCCGTCGTCGCTGAACTACCTGACGCCCCGCGACGGCGTCTTCCACATCGCGAGACCAGTTGGCTACAAGAAAACCGCGATCGTGCAGCAGCGGATCGTGAACGAGCGGCTGTACATCCCGAGCGACACCTACGCGATCAGCGGCGTGCAGCAACTCATCGAGGGACCGAAACCGGGCTCGTACACGGTGTTCGGGCGTCGCGGCGATCTCGTCAGCTTCGAGGCATCGATGGCGCGCGAGACCGAGCCGCTGCTGTCGCGCCGTGTCCCGGTCACGGGTTATCCGGTGACGCCCGAGGTTGCGGCGCTCGCGCGGCAGATCGTCGCGGGTCGCAACGGCGTGCGGTCGCAGGCCAACGCGGTCGAACAGTACCTGCTGCGCAACTATCAGTATTACCAGCAGCCAGAGCAGATCGGCCGGCGGATGACCACCGACGATTTTCTGCTCCGCGAGAAACGGGGCCACTGCGAATACTTCGCGGCGGGGATGGTGGCGCTGATGACCGCGGTCGATGTTCCGGCGCGCATCGCGGGTGGTTTTTATGGTGGCCGGCTGAATCCGCTCACCGGCTACTTCATGGTGCGCCGCGAGGATGCGCACGCGTGGGTCGAGGTGTGGGATGGGAAGTCGTGGGTGACGTTCGATCCGACGCCGCCGTCGCTGCGGCCGGGATCGATGCAGGGTGGCCTGCTGCAGGCGTATCTATCGGCCATCAGCGATTCGGTCCATTACTTCTGGGACCGTTACGTTCTGACGTTCGGCGTTGCGGACCAGATCGCGCTCGCGGCCGAGATGATCACGCGCGGGCGCGACGCGATCGCGTCGATGCGGAGCTCGGCGGGATCGATCGGCAATGTGCTGCTCTCGCCCCGCGGCTTCGCGATTCTCCTGGCTCTGATCGCGGCGCTCTACCTCGGCGCTACGATCGCCCGCCGCCCGTCCGCATTCGACATGCTCGCGCGCCATCTCCGCGCGCGCGGCATCGAAATCGGTCCGGCGATGACGCTCCAGGAAGGAATCGCCCAACTGAACGCTGCCGATGCGGTCGCGCTCGCGCCGCTCATCGCGCTGTATGAGGAAGAGCAGTTTTCCTCTCGACGCGATTCATCGCGAAGGCGTCTGCTCCGCTCGAAACTCCAGGAACTTCGCTGACGGTTTCTGAGCGCGGCGGTTGACGCCCTTCATCGCGGCGGCGGCGTCACAGGTCTCGGATTTCTCATCAGTGCCACCATCTCGCGCACTGCCGCGTCGAGCCCGACGAGCGACGCGCGGGAGATGATCGAATGGCCGATGTTCAGCTCCTCGATCTCGACGATCGCCGCGATTGCATCGATGTTGCGGTATGTGAGGCCGTGGCCGGCGAGAACGGCCAGTCCCATTTTTTTGGCGGCGCGCGCGGCGAGCGCGATCTTCTCGAGCGGCGGATGCCAGTTCGCGCCGTCGCGCCACGCGTCGGCGAACTTTCCGGTGTTGATCTCGATCTTCGGCGCGCCGATCTTGTGGCAATGGCGAACCTGCTCGAGATCCGGATCGACGAAGATCGAGACGTCGATGCGCGCGTCGAGAAGCTGGCGCGCCATCTTCTCGACGTTCCCCGAGTGAAGCACGACGTCGAGTCCCCCCTCGGTCGTGACCTCGTCCTTCCTCTCCGGAACGAGCGTGACCTGATGCGGCTTGATCGTCTGAGCGATCCGGACCATCTCCGTCGTTGCCGCCATCTCGACGTTGAGATGCGTCGTGACGACCTTGCGCAGAATCTCGACGTCGCGATCCTGGATGTGCCGCCGGTCGCCGCGCAGATGCACCGTGATTCCCTGCGCGCCCGCGAGCTCACAGATCATCGCGGCCGCCACAGGATCCGGCTCGTCAGTCTTCCGCGCTTCCCGAATCGTCGCGATGTGGTCGATGTTGACTGCGAGACGCATGCGCGTAGGGTAGCAGGGGGGAGCTGGAAGCGTTAGACGTTCGATGGTCGCGTTAACCGCCAACCGTTAACCGGGACGTCCGGCTCGGAGGAATCATCATCACGGTTAACGGTTATACGGTTAACGGTTTGACGGCTCTGCAACCACCTCACTTACCAACCCATGCTCTATCGCTTCGAAAACATCGAGAAATCCTACGGGCCGCACGATGTGCTGCGCTCGGCGACGTGGCAGCACAATCCGGGGGAGCACGTCGGGCTTGTCGGCCGCAACGGCGCGGGTAAAACGACACTGTTCCGCCTTCTTCTGAAACAGGAGGAGCCGGATCGCGGAACGATTCTCCGCGCTTCGGGACTGACCACTGGCCATCTCGGGCAGCATCTTGACGCGGAGCCGGGGATGTCGCTGTTCGACTACGTCGAGACCGCGTTTTCCGAGGTGCTCACGATCGAGCGGAAGATGCGCACGATGGAGCACGACCTCGCGGACACGACGAAATCTCCGGCGGAGCACGAACGGCTGCTCGAAAAGTACTCGTCTCTGCAGCACGACTACGAGCACGCGGACGGCTACACGCTGCACGCGGAGGTCGAGCGCGTCCTCACCGGCATCGGCTTCAACGACAAGAATGAGTGGGAGAGGCCGATCGCTGAGTTCAGCGGCGGGCAGCAGAACCGCGCCATGCTCGCGCGCGTTCTTCTTACCCGCGTCGATCTCCTTCTCCTCGACGAGCCGACGAACCATCTCGACCTCAAGGGAATCGAGTTTCTCGAGGAGTTCCTGCAGACCTTCACCGGGAGCTATCTGCTGATCTCACACGACCGGACGTTTCTCAACCGCACGGTCTCGAAGATCATCGAGCTCGCGCACGGAAAGCTCGTCGAATACAACGGCAACTACGAGCGATTCCTCCTGCTCCGTGAAGAGCGGATGGAGAAGATGGCGACCGACTACGAGCGCCAGCAGGATTTCATCGAGAAGACGCAGGACTTCATCCGCCGCAATCTCGCGGGGCAGAAGACGAAGCAGGCAAAGTCGCGCCGCAAGATGCTCGACAAGCTCGACGAAGCGGAACGTCCCGAAACCGACGAGACACTCGCGAACTTCAAGCTCGACGCCGGCCCGCGGTCGGGGGCGATCTCGATGACGACCGACCGGCTGACTGCGGGCTACGCTGCGAAAACGGTCGTGAGCGAGTTCAGTCTCTCCGTCCGCCGCGGCGAGCGGTACGCGATCATGGGGCCGAATGGCTCCGGCAAGTCGACGCTCCTCAAAACGTTCGCCGGCCGGTTGCCGCCGATCGGCGGCGGCGTCACTTACGGCCACAACGTTCATGTCGGTTACTACGATCAGACCCTCGGCGATCTGAATCCGAGCGGCAAAGTCATCGATGAGGTCTGGAATCTCGATCACTCGCAGACCGAGGAGCAGGTGCGCAAGTACCTCGCGCAGTTCTCGTTCTTCGATGATGACGTCTTCAAAAAGACGCGCGATCTCTCCGGAGGCGAGAAGGGGAGGCTGGCGCTCGCGAAGATCATGTACGTCGGCGGCAATCTGATGCTGCTCGACGAGCCGACGAACCATCTCGACGTCTACACGCGCGAGGCGCTCGAAGAGGCGCTCGAGCGATTCACTGGCGCGCTGATCGTCGTTTCCCACGACCGCTACTTCGTCGACCGGGTCGCTGAGAACATCATCGTGGTCGAAGACGGCGAGGCCGAGGTCTACCACGGCAACTACAGCGACCTCGTCGAGAGAATGAAGCTCGGCGCTGCCGTGCCGGCGAAACGCACGCCGGTGCCCGTTTCTCTGCCGAAACCGAATCGGGCGGCGGAGACTCCTCGTTCCGTGAATCGCGAGGATTCCTCTTCGAAGCAGGATCGCGTGGAAGCAAAGAAGCGCGACAAGCGCGTCAGGAAGATCGAGGACGAGATTGCCGCGCTCGAATCACGGATCGCTTCCGCCGAAGCAGAACGCGAACGAAACAATCTGCTTCTCTGCTCCGAAGAAGTCTTCCGCGACGGCGATCGCAGCAGGAAGCTTCAGACTCAGAACGCTGATCTGAAGGCGATGATCGAGCTGCTCTCCCGCAAGTGGGAAGATCTCTCGAACCAGAAGCAGGAACTGGAGACGGCCTCGGTTTGAAGACCGCCGCAATCATCGCGATCGGATCCGAGATGCTCGGTCCGACGCGCGTCGACACCAACTCGCTCAAGATCACGGTCGCGCTCGAAGACTTCGGCATCGAGGTCGTGCGCAAAGTCGTCGTCGGCGACCGTCTCGACGATCTTGCGGGTGAGATGACTCACTCGCTCGATCGCGCCGACCTGCTCATTTCGACGGGGGGGCTCGGACCGACCGAGGATGACCTCACGCGCGAAGCGCTTGCGCAAGCCTTCGGTCTCGAGATGCAGGTCGATCAGTCGATCATCGACAAGATCGAGAAGCGGTTCGCCTCGCGCGGATTCAGGATGCCCGACGTCAACAAACGCCAGGGCAATGTTTTCGTTGGCCAGACGACACTCGCGAACGAGCGCGGCACAGCTCCCGGATTTCATCTCAACGTGCGGGGAAAGGACATCTGGGTGTTCCCCGGTGTGCCGCATGAGCTCGAGTGGATGATGGCGACGCATTTTCGACCGTGGCTCGAATCGCGTGGATCGGTCAAGCGCCTGCGACGCGTCCTCCGGATCACAGGGCTCAGCGAATCGGGCGTCGAGGAGCGGCTCGCGCCGTACTATCGCGCGCACGAAGGAGAGCCGCTGACGATTCTCGCGTCGGCGGGACAGATCGAGCTGCACCTGCAATCCGGCGATGCAGCGGCGATTGCTTCCCGCGAGCATGAGTTACTCGCGATCTTCGGCGAGCGGGTGTTCGGCTTCGACGACGACGTGCTCGAGGCGATTGTCGGCAGGATGCTCGCCGAGCGGGGCGAGACGATCGCGACCGCAGAATCGTGCACGGGAGGACTCCTCGGCTCGCGTATCTCCGACATCCCCGGGAGCTCGCGCTACTTCATCGGAGGGGCGGTCTGCTACGCCGCGAAAGCGAAGATCGATCTTGCCCGCGTCGACCCGGAGGTGATCCGTGCGAACGGCGAAGTGTCGCAGGAAGTCGCGATCGCGCTCGCTGAGGGAATTCGCGCGCGTTTTCAGAGTGACTGGGGCGTCGGCATCACCGGCATTGCAGGGCCGGGCGGTGGCAGCGAAGCGAAACCGGTCGGCACCCTGCACATCGCCGTCGCCGGCAAGTCAGGCACCGAGCACAAGAAGCTCTTCCTCCCGTTCCCTCGCACGCTGATGAAGTGGCACTCGACTCAAGCGGCGCTGGATATGGTGCGGGTGGGGATTGGGCGAGCGGCGGGTGGCGGTTGATCGTTTGTAACCGTTAACCGTTAGACCGTTAGACCGTTAGACCAAGAACGGAGAGACGATCCCCCCACGAACACCCCGTCCCCCCACCCTACCCCTTGCCCATCGAGAACACGTTTGAGATCACGTCGTTGTAGAGCACGACGAGCATCAGCGCGGCGAGGGCCGCGAAGCCGACTTGCTGGATGCGCTCTTTGACGCGAAGGGAAAGATCGCGGCGTGCGGCTCCTTCGATCAGGAGGATCATGATGTGGCCGCCGTCGAGGACGGGGATTGGCAGCAGGTTCATCACGCCGAGCTGCAGCGAGATCATCGCCATCAGCGCGATCGTCGCCATCCATCCGCGGCGGAACATCTCACCGGAGATGCGTGCGATGTTGATCGGGCCGCTCAGTTCCTTGACGGTCCCCTCGGAGCGGAACATGCGCGCGATCGCGGCATACGCGAAGCGAAGCATCTTCCAGTTCTGATCGAGGCTCTCCTTGAAGGCGGGGATCAGCGACAACTTGCGCATCTGAGTCGGCGGGAGGAAGCCGCCGTACGGATCATTCTCATTGAATTTTGCGGCGGGGAAGTTGGCGACGAAGCGCTCGCTGCCGCGGGCGATGCCGAGGGAGATTGCTGCGCCGGGGGATTTCGTGATCGCTTCATCGACGCGCGTCATGTCGATGATCGGCTGGCCATTGAGGCTGACGATGCGATCGCCGCTGCGAAGCCCTGCCTTTTCAGCGGGAGAGTCAGGGGTGACACGGCCGATCATCGGATCGAGCAGCGGCCGGATTCCCGCGCGGCCGACTGGGCCGTACTCGCCCGCCTCGCGTGCCGGAACGAGGGTCGTGGCGCGGCGCTGTCCGTTGCGCAGGTACTCGATCCGGAGCGGCGTGCGCGCGTTCATGGAGATTGACAGGCGAAGGTCATCGAAGTCATCAATCGGCTCGTTGCCGATCCGGACGATCTGATCGCCCGCCTGCAGACCTGCCTTCGCGGCAGGGTTGTCGGGAATGACCTCGCCGATCACCGGACGGATCACGCGGTACTCGGTCCCCGCCATGTTGATCCCGGTCATGAACGTGATTGCGATGAGGATGTTCATGAACGGGCCGGCGAAGAGGATCAGGAACCGCTGCCACTTCGGTTTCGACAGGAACTCGTCGGGCTTGCCCGGCTCGCTCTCCTCAGGCGTGTCGCCCGCCATCCGGACATAGCCGCCGAGCGGGACCAGCGACACGCGATAGTCGGTATCGCCGCGATGAAAACCGAACAGGCGTTTGCCGAAGCCGAACGAGAAGACGAGAACCCGAACCTTGAAGAACTTCGCGACGAAGAAGTGCCCCGACTCGTGAACGAAGATCAGCGTTCCGAGAACGAGAACGAAGGCAAAGAGGTTTGTGGTGACGTTGGCCATAAGTTGAGGGGTCAGGTCTTGATTTGTGATTTTCCAGACGGTGAAACAGCAAAAATCAAGACCTGACCCCGCATTCTGCAACATCGATTCCGCGGGCTTCGTTGCGGGCCCACTCGTCCCAGCGGAGGGCGTCCTCCACGGAGTCGATCGATGACACCTTTCCCGCGTGCTTTTCGAGCACGCGGCTCGTGATGTCTACGATCGACGAGAAAGGAAGTTCTCCAGCCAGGAAGCGCTCGACCGCGATTTCATTCGCCGCGTTCAACACCGCCGGGGCCGAGCCTCCCGCCCGCAGGGCCGCGTAGGCGAGCTGCACGGCCGGAAATCGTTCCGGCTCGACCGGGAGGAAATCGAGGGTCCTGATGCGCGCCAGGTCGAGCTTCGCGAACGGCGCGGTGACGCGCTCCGGGTAGAGCAGCGCGTACTGGATCGGGAACTTCATGTCGGTCGTCGAGAGCTGCGCGATGATCGAGCCGTCGACGTACTCGACCATCGAGTGCACGATCGACTGCGGGTGAATCAGGATGTCGATCTGGTCGGCGGGGAGCGAGAACAGGTGATGCGCTTCGATGACCTCGAGCCCCTTGTTCATCATCGTGGCGGAGTCGATCGAGATCTTGCTCCCCATGGTCCATGTCGGGTGCGCGAGCGCCGCCTCGATCGTGATCTCGCCGAAGGTGGCGAGGTCGCGGCGAAGAAAGGGTCCGCCCGACGCCGTCAGAATGATGCGCGCGACCTCCGCATGCGTTCCGCATCGGAGCGCCTGATGCACGGCGTTGTGCTCGGAATCGACCGGGAGAATCTCGCCGCCGTGATCGCGCGCGGCGCGCGTCATGACATCGCCCGCAGCGACGAGCACTTCCTTGTTTGCGATTCCGACGCGCTTGCCGGCCCGGAGCGCCGCGTGCACAGGAGCAATCCCGGCCGCTCCGACGATCGCCGCGATCACGGCATCGGCGGACGCGAGCGACGCAACCGCGCACGCCCCATCCATCCCCGGCACGATCTCGACCGGCTCGCGAAGAAGCGCGCGCAGCCTCGCCACGTCGTCGCCGCTCCGCACTGACACCAGCTCCGGCCGGTATCGCCGCACCTGCTCAGCCAGCAACTCGACGTTCCCGCCGGCTGCGAGCCCCACCACGCGCAACTCGTCCGGAAATGCGTCGACGACGGCCAATGTGCTGCGGCCGACGCTTCCTGTGCTTCCGAGTATGGAGATCGATCTCATCAAAAAAGTGCTTCTAACCGGTGATGATATTCAACGTCTCCGCTCCATGCTTGGTGAATGCCCAGTAGACGTAGAGGATGGGGGCGGTGAAGAGAATCGAGTCGAAACGGTCGAGGAAGCCGCCGTGGCCGGGGATGAGCGTGCCGGAGTCCTTGACCGCCGCCGAGCGCTTCCACATGGATTCCGCGAGGTCGCCGACCACTCCTGCGAGCGACAGAAAAATCCCGACGATGATCGCGGCCAGGAGGGGGAAGTCGGGGAAAAACGTCAAGTGAATGACGGCCGCGGCGATGGCTGACGCGATCAGTCCGCCGATGAGCCCCTCGACCGTTTTCTTCGGGCTGATACGCGGGGCGAGCTTCGTCTTTCCGAACTTCCTGCCGGTGTAGTACGCCCCTGCGTCGCCCAGCCAGACCACGAGCAGGAGGAAGAAAACGAGCTTTGGCCCCTCGGGGAAGTCGTTGCGCAGGCGGATGAGCGATCCAGCGAGCATACCGACGTACATCGTCGACATGACCGAGATCGCGCTCGCCGGCAGCGCTTCATCGACGCTGCGTTTCGTGAAGACGTACGACGCGGGGATGACCAGCAGCGTCGTGAACATTCCGATCTCGACCGAGACCTCTTCGAAGACGAATGCCGCAATGATGAAGAGCGCGATCAGCAGGCAGAGGACGACCGGAATCTCGTAGCCCTTCTTCCGCCCCATCACGAGAAACTCGTGCAGGGCAAGCAGGGCAACGAGCGCGATCGTGCCGTTGAAGACGTGATGGTGCGACCAGCCGATGATCCAGACGATGAGCGGTACAAGGATCAGGGCGGTGATCTCACGCGGGTAGCGTGCGAAGAAGGAAGGACGCGTCTCGCCGGTCACGCGTGGTTCTCGTCAGCCTCGATGAACATTTCGGAGTCGTTCTCCTCGACTCCGCCGAAGCGGCGGTCGCGCGACTGGAAGTCGACAATGGCCTCGAAGAGATGACGGCGCCGGAAGTCGGGCCAGAGGACCTTATTGACGTGAATTTCGGCGTATGCGATCTGCCAGAGCAGGAAGTTCGAGACGCGCATTTCGCCGCTCGTGCGAATCAGCAGATCGGGATCGTCGACATTCGCCGTGTAGAGATGATCGGCGAAGAATGATTCGTCGATGACCGCGTCGCTCATCTCGCGCTCGCGGAGCAGCGCCATGATCCGGTTCACGGTGTCGACAATCTCCGCGCGCCCGCCGTAGTTGAGCGCGATCTGGAACAGCAGCCCCGTGTTCCGCGACGTCTGCTCCTCCGCGTATCGCAGCTCGCGCACCACGCTCGGATCGAGCCCGTCGACGCGGCCGATCGGCACGAAGCGGATGTTGTTGCTCATCAGCGACGCGAGCTCTTTCCGCAGATACTCCTTGAGAAGCATCATCAGCGTCGCGATCTCGTAGCGGGGCCGCTTCCAGTTCTCGACTGAGAACGCGTAGAGCGTGATGACCGGAAGCTCGAGTCGCGCCGCCGTCTCGACCGCTTCGCGAACCGATGTGATGCCGGCGCGGTGGCCTTCGACGCGCGGCAGATGGCGCGACTTCGCCCACCGGCCGTTGCCGTCCATGATGATCGCGATGTGGCGGGGAAGGCGCTTGAGGTCGATCTTCTCGAGGAGACTCTCCTCAATCGAGCCTGGTTCCGCCAGCTTGGACAAGTCGATCATTTCCGAACGGAGGATGTTAGCACTGGCCGTGGCTCGTTCCTCCTTCCTCCCGGATTCCTCGCTTTCGCATGGTTCTGTGTGGCGCCGCCGACCCGCGGCGGCGCTCTTTCAGTCATTGGCGATACTGTTCCAACGGCGGCACAGCGCCGCCGCGGGGCGACGGCGCCACACAGAGGCGGTGGCTTCAATCAGGAAGGCGAGCCATCAGAGCCGCACGTCCAGCAGCGTGAGTCCCCTCGCGACCGCGGTCCAGCGGCCCGGCTCGAAATGCGGCTCGAGCGAGCGCGACAACGTGGCTTCCTCGAACCTGCCCCGACCGATCTCGATGAGCGAGCCGGCAATTCTCCGCACCATGTAGCGGAGGAAACCGTCGGCAGTGATGAAGATCTGCACCGCGTCTCCATCGCGCTCGACACGTGCCGACTGCACCGTCCGCACCGTCGAGCTGACTTCCGGCTCGGTAACCGTGAACGCGGCGAAGTCATGCTTCCCGACGAGTGCCTGCACCGCACGGTTCATCCTCTCCACGTCGAGCGGGTGTGGGACGAAGGCATGGGTCGCGGCGCTGAATACATCAGCGACCGAGCTGTTCCAGATCCTGTAAACATACGTCTTCGCTTTCGCAGCGTGCCGGCAGTGAAACGTATCGGCGACGTACTCCGCTGCCGTAACGCGAATGTCGGAGGGGAGAAGATCGTTCAGCCCGCGAAGAACTCCGCGCGGCGCGATCTCGAACGGCACATCGCCGTGCGCTTTCTGCGCCGCAGCATGCACTCCTGCATCTGTGCGGCTTGCCCCTTCGATGCGGACCGGGGTCTCGAACATCTTCTGCAGTGCCCCTTCGACGACCTGCTGCACGCCGACGGCATTCGTCTGCGTCTGCCATCCGGCGTACGCCGTGCCGAGGTACTGGAGAGTGAGGAGAAGACGCATTCGAAAGGGTCGAGGGTCGAGGGTCGAGGGTCAAGGGGTTAATCGAGGGACGGCGTAGCGCTACCGGTACCACCCCTCGACCCTTGACTCTCGACCCTTGACCCTTCGATCTACCTGAGATCCTGCGCGATGACCTGCTCGCGTGCGAAGCCGTTCGTGTTCGAGATCGAGTCGACTACGCCGACGGAAATCTTGTTGAGGCCCTTCTCCATCAGCAGGTCGAGCGAGTAGGTGTAAAACTTTCCTTTCGCGCGGGCGGCGTCTTCCTTCGCGACGCGCAGCGTATGCGACCGGCGCGAGACGTCTGACATGTCGCCGTTCTTGTCGGCGACCGCGACGTAGACCTCGAAGCCGCCGACGTGCTCGGTCTCTCCCTGCGGCAGCAGCGTGAGGTTGTCCATCGGGATCTGAATCTCGACCGGAACCTGGTAGAGCCCATCCTCCACGGCGTGAGGCGCGCCGGTCCGAACGATGATGTTCAGATCGTTCGCCTTCGTCCGGTAGAAGAGGTTTGCAATGACTCGATCGTTCATCTCTGCGAACG
Source organism: Thermoanaerobaculia bacterium (assembly GCA_016650215.1). Lineage (GTDB taxonomy): Bacteria > Acidobacteriota > Thermoanaerobaculia > Gp7-AA8 > Gp7-AA8 > JAENWF01. The sequence goes on along the minus strand of JAENWF010000084.1, from coordinate 2,630 downwards.
TCGACTTTTCGACGAATGTCTGCCGGTTACGGACGACATAGCCATTCTTGTTGTTCTTGAGTCGGACGCTGACGTAACGTTGGCGGTCTACGCGTTCGGTGCTGGCGCGGTAGCCGAGGGAGTAGTAGCTATCGAGATCGCGCTGAATCCGCTTGAACGCGTCGGCGAAATTGTTCGTCTGCGTCGATGCGAGACCGCCGGTCATGTCGGCCATGAGCTGCACTGACTCGGTCGTATTCGTGGTTGCAGCCATCGAAACGCTCGCGGCCGTCGGCGCGGAGTACTCGGCGCTGAACTCTGCGCCGCCCGTCAGACCGGCGGCGTGGATGGGATAGAGCGTGATGCCATTCGCGTTCGCTGCGCGCGCGATCGATTGAATGACATTCGTCGAGTTGTACGCCATTCCTTCGAGCAGCGTGCCAGTCGCATTCCACTGCTTTTCGCGGCCGATCTCTTCGATGTACTGGAACACCTCACGCCCAGGCTGCATCGGAAAGCCTTCGGTGGTCAGCACGAGAATCTTCTTACCCGGAACGCCCGCGAGAGTGCTCATGAGGCCGTTGATCGACGTTGCGCTCTGTCGGAGATCGTGCTCGACCGAGGACGCGTACGTCCGCGCGGTCCCAACCGCCTCGTCGTAGCTGCGCGCGTCGCGGATACGGTCCTCGACCTGCTTGCGCTCGCTCCGGTTCGAGCCACCGAGCGCCGACTCTCCGGCGATGCCGTCGAACGTCTGGTTGATTTGCGTTACGTCCTTCGTGAACGGCACGCGGATCTTCATGCTGCGATTGAACGTCACGATCATCGCCTCGTCGCCCGGGCGCATCGTCGTGCGGACGAACCCTTTCATCGTCTGAAAGACCCGGTTGCGATTGAACGGCGCGAGTGAGAGGTTGTCGATGTAGAAGATGATCCGCCGCTTCATCTGCTCGGGGACTTCTTCGCGGCGGTTGACTCGCGGCGCCGGAGTCGCTGCCGACGAAGGAGCGGGTACCGGGTCGTCCTCAGTCGCAATCGGCTTGCCGCCCTCGACCGCAAAAAAGTTCGAGATCGGTTTCGGGACCTTGTTCTCGAAGACCTCGAAGTCCGTTCGCTTCAGCCCGGTCACAGGATTGCCTTTGCGGTCGGTGACGACGACATCGATATTGATGACACGCACGTCGATGTTCTCGACGAGCTTCGGCAGATCGCCGGCCGGCGGCTGCTGGGCGTACGCTGGTGTGAGTGCGAGCGTCGCGGCCAGCGTCAAGCCGGCAAATTTACGGACGAGCAGTTTCAAGAAAGTTCCTCCGGTGAACTTGGACGACTCGGGTGCGTCCGGCGTTACGTGCGAGAATACAGAACCGCCCGTCCTAACCGTGGTGGCGGGTGAAAATTTCCGTTACAACCCGAGGCTCAAACTCAAGTGGCCGAACGAGATCCGATCAATTTCGCAAAGATGGCTGGCGCCGGAAACGACTTCGTCGTGATCGACAACGAGGCCGATCGGATCAGAGATCCGGCCGATCTCGCGCGCCGCGTCTCCACGCGTGCGCTCTCGGTCGGCGCCGACGGCCTGATTCTCGTCGAGCCGTCCTCGCGCGCCTCGTTCCGCATGCGCTACTACAACGCCGATGGTTCCCTCGGCGAGTTCTGCGGCAATGGCACACGCTGCGCCGCCCGCTTTGCCTTCATCGAAGGCATCGCCGAGGCGATCATGACGATCGAAACAGACGCGGGAATCGTCGAGGCGGAGGTGGGGGAGGATGGGCAGGTGACGATCTCACTCCCGCCGCCGGAGGAGTTTCGCGCGGAGCGTCCGGTCACGGTCGGTGAGATGGCGGTTCATGGAAGCTCGATCACGGTCGGCGTTCCGCACTACGTCGTCTTTCTGCGTGAGGCGCTCTGGGAGCAGGACATCAAGCCGCTCGGATCGGCAATCCGGATGCATCACGATCTGCAGCCGAAGGGATCGAACGTGAACTTCGTCCTTGTGCGCGATGAGCATTCGATCGAGGTGCGGACGTACGAGCGCGGTGTCGAGGCGGAGACCCTCGCGTGCGGCTCGGGCGTCGTCGCGTCGGTTGCCGTGAGCACGCTCTTTGGCAAGGTGAAGCCGCCTGTGCGCGTGCTGACGCGCAGCGGGATCACGCTCGAGGTCTCGATGACGCACACGAATGGAGAGCTGCGCGACGTGCGGCTCAAAGGCGACGCGAGGCTGGTGTTCCGCGGCACGATGACGCCGGAGACGCTCGAAGGCTTCGATCCGGAATGGGCCCGCAACACAACGCAGGCGGCGGCTGCAACGTAGAGGACTCTGTCTGAAGCGTTACGCCGCTCTCGCCGTCTGGCTCATCGCCGCCATCGTCTCCGCGTATGCATGCTCATCGGTGATGCAGCATGCGACGCCGGTCGATGACGCATTGCCGTTTCTCGCGGTGGTGCTGACGGTCCTTGCTGCTCTGAAACGGCCGGTGGTGCAGCTCGGCGTTCCGCTGCTGATGGTGGGCGAGATCGCAGTCCCCGATGAACGATTGCGCCTGCTGTGGTTCGGAATCGTGATGGCCGGCGCGTTCGTCGCCGCTGTCGTCGACGCCGCGCCCTCTACCCTTGTCATCCTGAGCCGCGAAGACGGCGAAGGATCCCCCGCG
>JAENWF010000083.1 GCA_016650215.1 Thermoanaerobaculia bacterium | reverse complement strand
TGCGGGGGATCCTTCGCTTCGCTCAGGATGACATCACGTTCTCCCGCAACTTCACCAGCGTTTCCGCTTCCGCCGCTTCATGCAATGCAACCACAGAGGCCCACGCCCGATCCGCTCGTTCGAGCAGCGCTTTCTTCCGAGCGCCATCGGTCAACCCGCCGAGGTTGATGCAGACGTTCTGATAGGCGCCCGCGGCGGATGCGCGGGCGACCTGCGCGCCGACGCCGGCGTCCGAGAGTGATGCCTGCAATCCGATGCGTCCGATCTCGCGGCAAAGCTCGATGACTTCAGGACACGTCTCGAGCACTCCGAGCGGTACTTCGGTCGCGCCGATCGTCGCTTCCGCCAGTGCGGCATCGCGTGCGCTCGATTCTTCCGGTGTCGCTTTCGACATCCGCATCGCGTCGAGCAGACGATCGAACGCGGCGGTGTCGGCATCGACCGCCGCGAGGAGCTTATCCTTCAACTCCTGCGCGCGCGTCGCGATGCGATCGAGATCCGGCTGCTTCGACTCGAATCCCTTCTTCTCATGTGAGAGTACTGCGACCATGGCGGCGAGCCCGGCGCCGAGGGCACCGGCGAGTGCCGCGACGGAACCGCCGCCGGGAGCGGGGGAGTTGCTGGAGAGCTCATCGGCGAAGTCTCGCAGAGTCATCGATGCGAGCCGCGCGGGAGCGGCAAGGCGATACTCGATGATCCGCTCCCTGGGATCGAACGGCTTGACCTCCGAGAGCCCCAGCGTACGAATCGCGGCGCGAACGAGCTCGCTCTCCGCGACTCCCGCTGGACGCCCCATTCTTGCGAGATAGTGACGTCCGGCCGCGAGCAGCACAGCCAGCGGAACGAGGCCGACGATCTCCGAGCCTGTGACGCGCAGCCCTCGCTCGCGCGCGCGCTCATCGCACGCGTCGAACGCGAAGTGCAGCGGCGTGACGTCAAGATCGGTGAGGTTGATCGAGATCTGCGCGCGGTCAAACTCCGGGATCACCCACCCCACCGCCTTCACCGACTTCAGCAGGCCCGCTTCCCAAACCGGCTCGCCCTTCGCGTCGAGAACAGGGTTGTCGTTTGCGTCGCGCTTCATGCGGCCGCGCTCGCGGATGTCGAAGGCGACGCGATTCGCGAGGCGCTTGTCGAGCGTATTGAGATTCACGTTGTACGCGACGAGGAACTTGCGCGCGCCGATGACGGTCGCCCCTGACTTCGCGACGAACTTCGCCGGACCGAAGTCAGGCTTCCAGCGCGGGTCGGTCAGCTTCTTTGCGCAGCCTTCGTACTCACCTTCTCGTACGTCTGCGAGATTGCGGCGATGAGGAGCACTGCACGCGTGTTCATAGAGGTAGACCGGGATGCCGAGCTCGCGGCCTGCGCGCTCGCCGAGACGTCGCGCGAGATCGGCGCACTCGTCCATCGTCACGCCGGCGATCGGAATGAACGGGACGACGTCGACGGCACCGATGCGTGCATGCGCGCCGCGATGCTTCGTCATGTCGATCAGCTCGACGCCTTTGCGGAGGAGCTGAAATGCGGCTTCGAGCACCGGCTCCGGCTCGCCGACGAACGTGATGACCGTGCGGTTGGTGTCGGCGCCAGGATCAACGTTGAGCAGCGTCACGCCGGAGACGGAGGCTGCGGCCGCGGCGACCGCTTCATAGACTTCAGGCCGGCGGCCTTCGGAAATGTTCGGAACGCATTCGACGAGCTTCATGAGAGCGCAGTCTATCTACAAGTCGTCGCGCTCGCGTACCGAGAGCCAGCTCCCGACCCATCCTGCAACGAAACCTCCGCCGACGAGCGCAGCCACTTTCTGCCACGGAAGAAAGGTCGAGAAGAGGAAACCCCAGAGCAGCGAGCCGGTGGGCGGGATCATCTGTTTCGCCGTGCTGAATGCCGCGTAGAGCAGTGCGGCCGCCGCGAGTCCGCCGATCGTGCCCTGCAGCATTCCCTCGACGATGAACGGGCCGCGAATGATCCTCTCGGTCGCGCCTACGAGGCGCATGATGCTGATCTCTTCGCGGTAGAGCATCATCGTCAGACGGATGACGTTCGCGATCGTGAACGCCGCCGCGATCGCGAGCACGACGCCTGCGATGAGACCGACGATGTTGATGATGCGCGCGAGCCGCCGCAGTTCCGCGAGCCATTCCCAGTCGAACTGGACCTGCTCGACGCCGGCGCTTCGCCGCAGCTCGTTCATGTGCGCATCGAATGCGCGGGACTGCAGATACGTCTGCGTCACCTCGATCTCGAACGAAGCGGGAAAGGGGTTCTCGTCGATCTGACCGACGAGGTCTGACACATTCGAAAAGTACGCGCGGAATCGGTCGAGCGCCTGGTTCTTCGAGACGAAGTTGCGGCGTGCGAGCTCGCCATGCGACGCAAGGATCTGCTCCGCCGCGCGGATCTGCTGCGGTGTCGCGTCGGTCTCGAAGTAGACGTTGATGCGGGACTTCCCCTGCCACTGCGCGACCGCATGCTCGAGGTTTTCGGCGATCAGCATGAACGTGCCGAGAATGAAGAGCGACATCGCGATCATCGAAATCGCCACGAAGCTCGAGCGCTTCGAGGTCCAGATGCGGCGAAGCGCTTCGCGGAGAAAATAGGTGAGAGTGCCGGAAGGAACTTTCGGCTCTTCGAGCCGGCTGAACTCGCGCGCCATCGTCAGGAGGAGGCGAAGCCGAACAGGGTGTCGCGGCTCGCGGGCCGCTCGGGGACGGCCACCTTCTCGTCGATGATGCGTCCGTGATCGAGCGTCATCACGCGACGGCCGCTGTTGCGGATCAGCTCTCGGTCGTGCGTGGCGAGGACGACGGTCGAGCCGCGAAGATTTGCATCGGCGAAGATCTGCAGAATCTCGGCGGAGAGATCGGGATCGAGATTACCTGTCGGCTCATCCCCGACGAGGATCAGCGGATCGTTGATCAGCGCCCGCGCGATCGCGACGCGCTGCTGCTCGCCGCCGGAGAGCTGCAACGGGTACGCATTCAGCTTGTGCTGGAGGTTCACGGCACGGAGCACGCCGTACGCTTTCTTCTTGTGCTCCTTCGGCGAAACGTTGAGGACCGTGAGGATGAACGAGAGGTTCTCGAAGACTGTCATCCGCTCGATCAGTTTGAAGTCCTGGAACACCATCCCGATGTCGCGGCGGAAGAGAGGGAGCTGCGAGCGCTTCATCGCGTTGAGGTTTCGGCCGTTGACGACGATCTGCCCTTCGCTCGGCTCCATCTGCCGCAGGATGAGCTTCAGCAGCGTCGATTTCCCTGCACCGCTCGCGCCCGTGAGGAAGATGAACTCGCCTTTTTCGATGTGAAACGTCACGTCATGCAGCGCGGTGGAGTACCGGTCGAACTTCTTGGTGACGTGATAGAAGTGAATCATCGGTGCGGCTGCAATAGCGGCTGCTACAAGGGTAGCACTGGACGAGCGCTCAGCGCTTCCTGAGTCCTGAGTCCTGAGTCCTGAGTGCTGAGTGCTGAGTGCTGAGTTGTGCGGAGTTGCTGGCGCTCTTTTGGAGTTGAAGGGAGTTCATTGTTGACACAAAAGGGGCGCCGCCGCGGGGCGACGGCGCCACACAGGGTCCCGTTGACTAAGGGATCGCCCCGCGCGGCTCACTCAGGACTCAGCACTCAGGACTCAGCACTTACTCTTACCGAATCTCCATCCTTCAGAGTTGCCGGCGCGTCGACGAGCACACGCTCGCCGTCCGCGACTCCTGATGCAAGCCGCGCGGTCTGTCCTTCATTCGATGCGATCTTGACCGCGCGACGTTCAGCGCGGTTGCCGGTGAGAACGAAGACGATGTCCTGCTCGCCGTCGCGGCGAAGAGCGCCTTTCGGCACTTCAATGAGCCGGACCGCGCTTGTGGCGGCGGCGCCACTCTCGATGAATGAGACCTTCACGCCCATGTCGGGGAGTATCCGAGGGTCCTTCACAGCGAAGCCGATGCGGACTTTGACCGTTGCTTTCTGGCGGTCGGCCGTCGGAATCACGGTGATGAGATTCGCGGGGATTCGCCACTCGGGATACGCGTCGAGCACCGCTTCGACCGGCTGTCCCGCCGTCACGCGGTTGATGTAAGCCTCGTTGACATCGACTTCGATCTCGAGTGAATCCATGTCGACGATGGTGCAGATTCCGGTGCGGGTGAAACCGCCACCGGCGGAGATCGGTGAGATCATCTCGCCCGGCTGCGCGTTCTTGGAGACGACGATCCCGCTGAACGGCGCGCGGATCACGGCGTCTTCGACATCCTGCGCGCGAACCTGCACGACGCGCCGCGCGACCGCGAGCGAATCCCGCTGTGCCGCGAGCCTGGCCTGCAGCGCGTTGTACTGCGCGCGTGCGCGGTCGAGGTCGGCCGTCGCAGAGATCTGCTGCGATGCGAGATTGCTTGCCCGCTGCATCTCGAGCCGCGCCTCTTCGATCCGCACCTGCGTCTCCCGCAGTGAGCTCATCGACGCCGTCTCCTCCGCCTGCGAGAGCCGCAGCGCGGCCATCGGAACCGCCGCGTCGAGGCGAGCGAGGACCTGACCCTGCGTCACCCGCATCCCTTCCTCGATCAACACCTCGAGCACGCGGCCGGTGAACTTCGATGAGACGGTCGCCTGACGGCGCGCGGTCACGTACCCCGTTGCGTCGAGCACTGTCGCGCGCGCACCGCTTTCCGCTGCGCGCGCCGTCGCGACCCGGACTTCGGGGCGTCCCGGTCTCGCGATGAGCCAGACGATGACAGCGATGGCGAGCACTGCGGCGGTGACCGCGGGGATGACCCACGGGCGCCGCGGCTCGTTGCTTTCACGGCTGCGGTCGATCCGCAGATTCTCGAGACTCGATTTTTCGGCCATGGACGGTCGCGTAGTGTAATGCCAGCTTTCACCGTTCGTTCATTGTTCGTGACGTCTTTTCACATCAGCCGCACCGATGAAGTCTCAGCACTCAGCACTCAGCACTCAGGACTCAGCACTAAGTAACGGTCACAATTTGTGACATCACGGCCTGAACCGCCGTGCGAGGATTCCGTAGAGACAACTGAATGCCTCGCATGTTCCGACGAACCATTTTCTGGCTCCTGCCAGTCGTCATCGTGCCGCTCTGCGTGCTTGTGGTGATGCAGTACCGATTTCTCCGCTCGCTCGAGACGAACCAGGCCTCGGCTCATCGGAACTGGATGCGGACGGCGGTCGAGGATATAAGCCGCGACATCGAGTCGTACTACCGCGGTGCCGCGACGCGCGCTCTCGCGGTTCCGCCCGACGCGTTGGCGGATGCGAGCCGTCTGTCGGCGCATTTCACCGCGAATCCGGTTCTCGGCGCGAAGAGCTACTTCACGGTCCGCTACTTCGAAGGCAGCGCGATGTATCAGATGTTCGACCGTTGGGGAGTGGAGACACTGACCAATGAGGACGAACTGCAGGCGGTCAAGCTCGCGACGGTCTCGTGGCACGTCGTGCATAAGCACGGCACGGCGGTGCAGTCGCCGGCGCTCGGCGTCGACGAGCGCGATTCGGCGAACCGCGTGATCCTCCGTCCCGTGACCGGCCCGAAGGGGAAAGTGATCGCAGTCGCGGGAGTTGTTCTCGATCCGAAGCTCACGCTGGCGGCGATGACGAACATCGCGAAGCAGCGGCTGGGCAAGCCGCGCGATGTCGTCCTACTGATCTCGGATCGCTTTCCGCCGATGCCGCACGGTCGCGACTTCGTCACGCACTCGCTCGCGTTCGTCTTCGCCGACTGGCGCGCCGGCATCCGCGGAGTCTGCCTGAGCCCGGAAGAGATTGCGGCCGCGCAGTTCAAAATGAACTCTCTTTACACCGGCGGTGTGTCCACGATCCTCTTCGGCGCCGTCTTTCTCGCGCTGCAGGCAACATCGCGCCACATGCGCCTCTCGCAAATGAAAAGCGACTTCGTTTCGAACGTCTCGCACGAGCTGCGTACGCCTCTCGCTTCGATCCGCGTCTTTGGCGAGTACATGCGGCTCGGCCGCGTCGAGAAGCCGGAGAAAGTGCGCGAGTACGGCGAGTACATCGAGAACGAGAGCCGCCGTCTGACGCAGCTCATCAACAACATTCTCGATTTCTCGAAAATTGAATCGGCGGAGAAAAAGTACAAGTTCTGCGAAACGGACGTCGCCGCGCTCGTCTCCGAGACTGTCTCCGCCTTCGCGATGCCGTTGCGCGAACATGGCGTCGCGGTCAGCTTTCATCCTGCTGTTGCGCCGCTCCCGCTGCTTCCGCTCGACCGCGACGCAATGGCGCAGGTACTGATGAATCTGCTCGACAACGCGGTCAAGTACTCGGGTGACGTGAAGGAGATCGACGTCGCGCTGAGCGTCGCCGAGGGATTCGTGCGGATTGCCATACGCGATCGTGGAATCGGGATTCCCGCAGCGGAGCAGAAGAAGATTTTCGAGAAGTTCTACCGCGTCGGGAGCGGCCTTGTTCACGACGTCAAGGGGAGCGGACTCGGGCTCGCGATCGTGACTCACGTCGTCCGTGCGCATGGCGGCCGCGTTGAAGTCGCCAGCATGCCGGGGTCGGGAAGCACCTTCACCATCGTGCTGCCACAGCCGCCGGAAGCGAAGGTCGCGCCCGCAGCACATCCAACATCTGAGAAGACGGAGTTCGCATGAGCAGAGTGCTGGTTGTCGAAGATGATCCAGCGATGTCGGTCGCGCTACGCGACGGATTCGAATTCGAGAATCACTCCGTCGACATGGCGGCCGACGGCGAAGAGGGGTTGCGCCTCGCCACACGCGGCGATCACGATGTGATGATTCTCGATGTCATGTTGCCGAAGAAGAGCGGCCTCGACGTCTGCAGGGAGATGCGCAAGCTCGGGGTGAATACGCCCGTGATCATGCTGACCGCGCGCGGTCAGGAGATCGACAAGATCGTCGGACTCAAGCTCGGTGCCGACGACTACGTGACGAAGCCCTTCAGCTTCATGGAGCTCCTTGCCCGCGTTGACGCAGTGATGCGGCGCGTGAAGCGGAACGCGGTCGCGGAAGAGGTCGCGTTCGGCGACGTTAAGCTCGACTTCAGGACGTATCAGGCCACGAAGTGCGGGGCGTCGCTCGATCTCACGCCGCGCGAGTTCCGCATCCTTCGCCACTTCCTCGATCATGCGAACGAGGTCGTCAGCCGCGAGTCGCTGCTCAATCACGTCTGGGGATACGACTCCTCCGCGTTCACGCGGACGGTCGACACGCACATGGCAAGGTTGCGCCAGAAGATCGAAGTGGTGCCGGCGGATCCTCGGCATCTCATCACGGTGCACCGCGTGGGGTATAAGTTCGTGTTGTGAGACTTCGCGCGGTGATGGTGGCGGCCGCGGTCGCGGCTGCCGTTCTCGGTTGCAGACGGACCGAGCAGACCGCGCCTCTCAACGTTCTCCTCATCACGCTCGACACGACGCGCGCCGATCATCTCGGCAGTTACGGCGCGCGAAACGGTGCGACGCCGTCGCTCGACGCGCTCGCCGCGCGCGGTGTTCGTTTTGAACTGGCGCAGTCAGTCGCGCCGCTCACTCTGCCGGCGCACGCCACGATGCTGACCGGACTTCTGCCGCAGCGGCACCAGCTGCGAGTCAACGGCGGGGGAGTACTCGGCGACGGAGTGGAGACGCTCGCGATGCATTTTCAGCGGAAGGGATTCCGAACCGGCGCGTTCGTCGGAGCATTCGTGCTCGATCGCCGTTTCGGCCTCTCTCGCGGCTTCGACGTTTATGACGATGCTGTCGCGCGTGATCCCGAGGGAGGGGACGTCTCGCTGGAGGCGGAACGATCGGCGGAATCGGTCGCCGATGCGGCGCTCGCGTGGCTGCGTGCGGATCCAGACCGGCCGTTCTTCGCGTGGGTTCATTTCTATGACGCTCACGCGCCATATGCGGCACCGAAGCCGTTTGCCGAGCGGTTCGCAGCTTCGCCGTATGACGGCGAGCTGGCTTATGTCGATGCGCAGGTCGCCAGGATTGTCGACGCGCTCGAGAAATCGGGCGTGCGGGGACGGACGCTCATTGCAGTTGCCGGTGACCACGGCGAAGGCCTCGGCGATCATGGCGAAGCGACGCACGGCCTGCTGCTGTACGAGTCGACGCTCCGCGTGCCCCTCATCATCGAGGCCCCGGCGCTGAAGCCTCACACCGTGCGCGCACCGGTGAGCCTTGCCGACCTGACACCGACGATCGCAGCGCTCGCAGGAGATCGGTTCGATGCAGCAACCGACGGGCGTGATCTCTCGGTTGATCTCATCGGGCAACGCCAGCCGGAGACGCGCGATCTCTATGCCGAGACTCACTATCCTCGCGCGTTCGGCTGGAGCGATCTGGTTGCGGTCCGCCGCGGCGCGAAGAAGCTCATCTCCGGAGCGCACGATGAGTTGTTCGATCTCGCGAGCGATCCCGGTGAGACTCGAAACGTGATGAGTGACGACCGGCGCGTTTATCGCGAGCTTGCCGCGGGCGTGCTCTCGATGCGCCGTGAGGAGGCGCCTGCTCCTGCAATCGATGAGGAGACGCGCGCGAAACTCGCGAGTCTCGGTTATGTCGCTCCGTCCGGCGCGAAGGCAGCAGGCCCACGTCCCGATCCTCGCTCGAAGATCGAAGAGTTCTCGCGGTTCGAGAAAGCAGCCGAGCGGCTGCGCGCGAACGATGCCGCGGCCGCGATTGGCGCGCTCGTGCCTCTGGTCCAGGCCGATCGTGGGAATCGTGTGTTCCGCTCGATGCTCGCTCGCGCGTACGAGCGGCGAGGCGATCGAGCATATGCGCTGCAGCTATATAAGGAGAGCGTCGCAATCGCGCCGGCTGACGCCGACGCATGGTACGAGCTCGCAGCGGCGCTCCAGGATGGCGGCGTTGCGGATGAGGCGCGCGTTGCAATCGGCGAAGCTCTGCGCCTCGATCCGCGGCGCGCCGAAGGACACAACATGATCGGTGTTTCGCTTGCATCCGTCGACGACCACGTTGCGGCGGCAGATGCGTTCCGGCGCGCGCTGTCGATCGACCCGCGCAATGCGCGCGCTTCGAACAACCTCGGCAACTCGCTGCGCGCAATGAATCGGCCGTCCGAAGCTCTCGATGCGTACCGACGCGCCGCCGAGCTCTCGCCGCGAAATCCCGATCCGCTCAATGGCATCGGCGTCGTGCTCGTGATGATGAATCGCGCGAGCGAAGCGCTGCCGTACTTTGATCGGGCGCTGGCGCTCGCCCCGGAGTATCACGAGGCGCGCCTCAATCGGGCGGTCGCGGTCGCGACGCTGGGCGACAAGCGCACCGCCGCGACACAACTGCGCGAACTGCTCTCGATGCTGCCGCGTGGACGGGAGTTCGATCCGCAGCGAAAAGCCGCAACAGCGCTGCTCGCGCAATTGTCATCGTGAAGTATGCGGCGGCTTCTGTGTGGCGCCGTCGACCCGCGCGGCGCTCTCTTGTCGAGTACCGGAGATCCCATCAGATCCAAAAGGGCGCCGCCGCGGGGCGACGTCGCCACACAGAAACTCGTCTCCCGCCAGTGGCTTTTTCATCCCCGCCATGTGTCCCGTGCGCACAAGATTGTCCGCTGGGTTGACGGCCAACTCATGACGACCCGTTTCCCGATATTCACCGTTCGTTCAAGGGTACGTAGGAGCGCGGTGGTAGAGTTTGCGTAAATTTCAGGTACAAAATTTCAGGAGGCCATCATGCCCAATTCTCTCTCCCGGGCCGTGTTTGCACTTGTACTCTGTCTTCTAACCGCTACAGGAGTCTTTGCTCAGGCCGGCAGTGCTGCACTCTCCGGGCGCGTCACTGACGAGTCAGGCGGAGCGCTCCCGGGGGTGACGGTCACCGCCACCAACGATGCGACCGGCTTCAACCGCTCGCTCACGACGGGATTGGACGGCGGATATCGTTTTCCGGGTCTTCCGATCGGCAACTACACCGTCACCGCGGATCTCTCCGGGTTCAACCTCGTCGCGACGAAGAACGTCGTGCTGAACGTTGCGACTGACCGGAATCTCAACGTCACGTTGAGACAGTCGGCGGTCAGAGAGCAGATTACGGTCACCGCCGAGGCGCCGCTCATCGCATCGGAGCCATCGATCGGAACGGTCGTAAGCCAGAGAGAGCTCGAGCACCTTCCGCTCAATGGCCGCCAGTTCGCAAACCTCGGCACGCTTGCGCCGGGAACGACGCTCTCGGTCAACAGCGATCCGACGAAGCCGGGTCAGCTCACCATCGCGCTGAATGGCGGCATCGGCCGCAACGTCAACTACGTCGTCGATGGCGGCGACAACATGGACGACACCATCGGTGGCGCGCTTCAGAACTTCAATCTCGAAGCGGTGCAGGAATTCAAGATTCAGACGATGCAGTACAAGGCCGAGTACGGTCGCTCATCCGGCGGCGTGCTGACGGTCGTGACCAAGACGGGCACGAACGATTTCGCCGGCAGCATCTACGAGTTCTACCGCGACAAGAGCCTCAACGAGAAGACCAAGACTGAGGTCGATACCAATTCGCCGAAGAGCAACTACGAGCGCAATCAGTACGGCGGCTCCTTCGGCGGACCGATCATCCGCGATCGCGCGCACTTCTTCGGCACCTACGAGAAGCTCGAGCGGAAGACGACCTACGTCGTCGATACGCGTCCGACAGCAAACGCGGCGCCGATTTTTCCGGAGTTTCAGGGCGACGCAGTTGCGACTCCCTTCACCGACGAACTGATCACCGGCAAGAGCACCGTGAACGTCACCGGGGCGCAATTCCTTCAGGTCCGCTATGGATATCAGAAGAACAGCGACATCTACGGCGCGAACAGCCGCCTGATCCCGTCGGCCCTCGCCATCTCGAGCAATGAATACTCATCGATCCTCGGCGGGCATAGCTGGCAGCTCGGCGGAACGAAACTCAACGAGTTCGTCTATCAGTGGACTCGCTTCGAGAACGGCATCACGCCTGCGTCCGATGACCCGTTGCTCGTTTTCCCCTCCGGTGTTCGCTCGGGTCAGAACACGAACACGCCGCAGGCGACCAAGCAGGAGAAGTCCCAGTTCAAGGACGACTTCGCGTGGAGCAACAATCTCGGCGGCCGCCGTCACGATTGGAAAGCGGGCGTCAACTTCATCCATGAGCCGATTCTTGGCGGCGACTTCACAACCGGAACCACCGGCCAGTACACGCTGCTGCGCGATGATCCGAACTCGCCTGTCACCGAGATTCTGTTCAATGGTGGTTTCTCGGGGAACAAGACCCCGATCGACCAGTACAGCGTCTACTTGCAGGACGACTGGAATCTGACCGACCGCTTCACGATCAACGCCGGATTCCGTTACGACTATTGGGACGGCTTCGACATCAACCAGTCGCAGAATCCGATCTGGAACATGCTGAAAACACAGCGAAGATTCAGTGAGGACATCTACCAGCACTTCTGGGATGCGGATGACACGCTGTCGAATGACAGCAACAACTACGCGCCGCGCCTTGGATTCTCATGGGATCTGAGCGGCGTTGGATCGCGCATCGTCCGTGGCGGCGTTGGCCGGTTCTACGATTTCCCATACACAAACGCGACGATCCTTTTCCCGGCGGGCGACGTGCAGTCGCTCTTCGGCACCGTTTATCTCAATACCGATCCAAGCGGCATCAGGAACGCGGACGGGAGCTTCTTCCGTCCCGGACAGCCGCTGCCGGCGAACCAGGCGCCTGCGCTCTCGCGTCCGACGCCGGGGAACGTAGCCTCGCCGACGATCACCAACGTTCCGTACTCCGATCAGATCTCGCTTGGATATTCGTGGGAGCTGAACCGCTCGTTCGGCGTGAACATCGACGCCGTCAACGCCTGGTACAAAGACATTCCGTTCCGGTCACGCGCCAATCCGTCGCTCGATGAGAACGGCCAGCCGAACCGCAACGCCGCCGGCGCACTCCGCCGCCGCTTCGCCGATCTCGGAGTCGGAAACAATTTCCGCATCTGGATGGGTGGTGGCAAAGCGAAGTACACCGGCGTGAACCTCGGCATGCACGGACGTATGTCAAACCGTCTCGAGATGCAGGGCTTCTATACGTGGTCCAAGGCCGACGGGAACATCCTGTGCGGAGCGGACGAGTTCCGTCTGACGTGCCAGGACCAGCCCACGTACCGGGCCCTTGCGGCTGACGTATCAATCAATCCACTCGATCCGTGGTGCGACGCGTGCTTCGGTCCGCTCAACACCGACGCGCGACACAAACTGACGGTCAGCGCGGTCTACGTCGCCCCGTTCGCGATCAACGTCTCAGGAGTTGCCCGCTATCGCTCGGCACTGCCGTACACACGTCTGAGCGGATCGGATCTGAACGGTGACATCTTCCGGCAGGATCTGGTTCCGGATGCCGATAACGTGAACGACGCGCGCGGCGACTCGTTCTCGCAGGTGGACGTTCGTATCTCGCGTGAGTTCCGCGTTGGCGGAACGTTCGGGCTCGAGGTGATCGGAGAGATCTTCAATCTCCTCAACAGCGAGAACCCGGCAAAGTTCACGGCTACCGGTGTGCCGACCGCTTATGCCGGCACCGAGCCGACCGTGGGCGAGCAGCGCCTCGCACAGCTCGGCCTTCGCCTCCGCTTCTGATTTTCGATGTGACGCCGCCGATTCGATTCGGCGGCGTCACATGTTCAGGAGGCGAGGCGCACGGCGAGCGCGACGACCAGCGACGTGAATTCCTTCTGTACGCGCGCGGTCGTGTCCATCACTTCCTGATGTGTGAGCTTCTGCTTCAGGATTCCGGCGGCCATGTTCGTGATGCACGAGATGCCGAGGACCGGGATGTTCATGTGCGCCATCGCGATGACCTCGGGGATCGTCGACATGCCGACGGCGTCGGCACCGAGGTTGCGGAATGCGCGAATCTCGGCGGGCGTCTCGAAGCTCGGGCCTGACACCGCGAGGTAGACGCCTTCCTGCACGAGAACACCGATCTCTTTCGCGACTTCCTTCGCCTGCGCGCGCAACGCTTCGCTGTAGGCGTCGCTCATGTCGGGGAAGCGGACGCCGAATGGGTCGATGTTCGGGCCGCGCAGCGGATTCATCCCCATCAGGTTGATGTGATCGGAGATGAGCATCAGATCGCCCGGTTTGAATGACGTGTTGACGCCACCTGCCGCATTCGTGACGATGAGCTTCTTGATTCCGAGACGGCCGAGGACTCGCGAAAGGAACATGACGTCCTGCATGTCATAGCCTTCGTAGAAGTGAACGCGCCCCTGCATGATCGCGACGGGCGACTCACCCGCGTAGCCCATGATCAATTTTCCCTGGTGGCCGGGGACGGAGGACGCTTTCGCCCCCGGGATCTCGCCAAAAGGAATCGTCGCCTCGACCTTGATGGCATCGACGACACTTCCGAGCCCCGACCCGAGGATGACTCCGACCGAAGGCTGAATCTTCGATTTCGTCCTGATGTAGGTGACAGCGTCGCTGACTGCTTTGATCATGGCGGGATTATAGAGGTGACCAGGACTGAGGACTGAGGACTGAGTCGCGCGTGCGAAGTGCTGGGTCCCGCGTCATTCCGAGCCGCGAAGACGGCGAGGAATCTGGGCGGTCGGGAATGATGCCGCCACCCAGATTCCTCGCTTGCGCTCGGAATGACCTTCACTCAGTCCTCAGTCCTCAGTCCTTCCCCTATAATCCCCCGCGATCCAAATACAGAACACCGGGGAGAGTAAATGGAGCGTTATACGGCGCTGATCGGCTTCTTTCTCATTCTGGCGATCGCCTGGGCGTTGTCGGACAACAAAGCGGCCATTCGCTGGCGGACGGTGTTCTGGGGACTCGTGCTGCAGATTCTGGTGGCGATCGGAGTGCTCAAGGGAGTGCCGATCGCGGCCGTGCTCAGCCCCATAGCGCTGCCACTGACGCGGGGAGGAGCGGCACTCGTGTTCGTCCTCGCTGTGATCGCGACATGGCTGATCGCGCGCATGGTGGCTCCGGCGGCGCGCCGCGTTTTCTGGATCATTTTCGGCGTGCTCGCTCTCTATCTCTTTCTCACGTACAACCTTCTCGCCTTCATCTTCGAAGTGATGAAGGAGATCGTCAACAAGTTGATCGGTTACACGGTCGTCGGGGCGAAGTTCGTTTTCGGATCCATCGGAGACGGAAGCGCGTCGACAGGATTCATCTTCGCGACGCAGGTGCTGCCAACCATCATCTTCATCGCTACGATCTTCGCGGTCCTCTATTACATCGGAGTGATGCAGATTGTCGTGCGCTTCTTCGCGCGGATCATGAGCCGCTTCATGGGCGTCTCGGGCGCCGAATCGACGTCGGTCGCGGCTTCGATCTTCATGGGGCAGACCGAGGCGCCGCTGACCATCCGGCCGTTCCTCCCGGAGATGACGCGCTCGGAGTTGATGACGATCATGACCGCCGGCATGGCTCACGTCTCGGGCGGGATCATGGCGGCGTACGTGCTCGTCGCGAAAGTCGACGTCATTCACCTCTTGACGGCCGTGATCATGACTGCGCCGGGCGCGATCATGATGGCGAAGATCATCGTTCCCGAAACCGAGCAGCCGAAGACCGGCGGCGACGTCGAAATCATCGTACCGAAGCAGGACGTCAACGTCATCGATGCCGCTGGCCGCGGCGCGATCGAGGGATTGCATCTCTCGCTCAATGTCGCCGCCATGCTCATCGCGTTCATCGCGCTCGTTGCGCTGATCAACGGGATGTTCGGGGCGGTTCACGGCTATCTGCCGTGGTTCCCTGAATCACTCGATCTCGTTCTCGGCTTCATCTTCCGCCCGATCGCATGGGCGATGGGTGTGACCTGGAAGGACAGTCTCATAGTCGGCAATCTCCTCGGCACGCGCATGGTGCTCAACGAGTTCGTCGCCTTCGCGAAACTCGGTCCGCTGCAAGGTCAGCTCGATCACCGGAGCTTCGTCATCACGACCTACGCGCTCTGCGGCTTCGCGAACTTTGCGTCGATCGCGATGCAGATCGGCGGAATCGGCTCGCTCGCTCCGTCACGCCGCGGAGACCTGGCGAGGCTCGGATTGCGCGCGATGATCGCGGGGACGCTGGCGAACTTTCTGACCGCGACGATTGCGGGGATGTTGTTGTAATCCTGAGGCGCGAAGACGCCGAAGGATCTTCTGATAGCACGAGCCGCGATCGCGATTGACGATGCGGTCGCGGTTTCTACATCAGAAGATCCTTCGGGGCCCCCCGTCATCCTGAGGCGCGAAGACGCCGAAGGATCTTTTGATAGCACGAGCCGCGATCGCGATTGACGATGCGGTCGCGGTTTCTACATCAGAAGATCCTTCGCTTCGCTCAGGATGCCCGGAAATTCGCTTCGCTCAGGATTGACCCTTCGCTTCGCTCAGGGTTTGGAGCACCGCCGCCATATCCGCAGCCATCGGCGCCTCCACGACCACGCGTTCGCCGGTACGGGGATGCGGAAACGTCAGGCGTGACGCGTGCAGCGCCTGGCGCTCCATCGATGCGACGGCGCGCTGGATCCGACGATCGGGAATGCCATGCCATTGAGGACCGGAGTAGACCGGATCGCCGACGATCGGATGTCCAAGGTATTTGAGGTGAACGCGGATCTGATGCGTGCGGCCGGTTCGGAGCGAGCAGTGGAGCAGTGACACGTGCATGAACTGCGAGCGCACCTCGTAATCGGTGATCGCGGTTCGGCCGCCGGCGACGATGGCCATCCGCTTGCGCTCGTGAGGGTCGCGGCCGATCGGCGCGTCGATCGTTCCTTTGGCGACTTCCGGTCTGCCGTAAACGAGTGCGAAGTATTCCTTGCGAACGGCGTCCGTGCCCCACGCAGCGGTGAGTTTGCGATGCGCGGCGTCGTTCTTGGCGATGATCATCACGCCGCTCGTATCCTTGTCCAGCCGGTGGACGATGCCTGGGCGCAGCTCGCCTCCGACACCGCTCAGATCGCGCACGTGAAACAAAAGTGCGTTCACGAGCGTCTGATCTGTGTGACCGGCTGCAGGATGCACGACAAGTCCCGCGGGTTTGTTGATGACGACGACATCGGCGTCCTCGAGGAGGATCGTCAGTGGAATGTCCTGCGACTCGGTCGAGACCGCTTCGGGCGCCGGGAAGGTTACCTCGATCGTCTGTCCCGCCTCGACGCGCAACGAAGGCTTCACGGCCGGCTGGCCGTCGAGCGTAACGAGACCGCGATCGATGAGACGCACGAGGAAGCTGCGGCTGTGTTCGGGAAACAGTTCTCCGAGCGCGCGATCGAGGCGTGCGCCGCGAGCTTCCTCCGGGATCACCGCATTGCGTATGTCGTTCACGAAGCGAAGATTAGACGACCCGGGGTCCGCGTGCGTATACCCGGTGTCGAAAAGTTTTTAGTAGATGCGTGGTGGCCTTCGTTCTAGAATGCAACACAGGCACATTCGGTTTTCATCTCTGAAGTTCATTCCAAGAGCAGGCGTAAAGGGGAAACTATGTCAAGACTCAAGGTTCTGGTTGTAGCCGCAGCCGTCCTTCTCTGCGCGGGCGGCGCGATGGCGAACAACTTCGGCACGTCTGATCAGATCTACATTCCGATCGCGGCGAAGGTCGCCGGCGGCAGCGGCACGTTCTTCTCTGATATCTGGGTCACGAACATGGAAGCGACCACACCCGTTACGGTGTCGGTCATCTTCACACCGATTGGTCAGGTTGATTCCTCGCAGTGCCCCGGCTTCAACGCAACGAGCGCTCCGACGACCGGTTGCCCGAAAAACTATCCGAACCTTTTCACCCTCCAGGGCGGAGAGCGCCGCGAGTTCATCAACTTCATCGAGACCGCGCTGAACCTGCCGAATGGCGGGCAGGGTTCGCTCATCTTCAACGCCTGCGAGTCCGGCAGAGACTGCATCGCTACGCAGGACCCGGACGGGATCAGCCCGTTCTACAAGAACATCGCGGTCTTCAGCCGCATCTACTCGATTCCTCCAGGCACCGCGCTCAACGACGCTACACCCCCGCGCACCGTGGGACAGACGTTCCCCGGCACGCCGTGGTTCATGTTTGCGAGTTCTAATTCGTTCGCAAACGGTTTTGACCGCGTGACGATCTCCGGCGTCCGCAACACCGGCACCGGCGCAAATCCGGCCGGCACGTATCGCTCGAACATCGGCTTCCTGAATACGTCGCAGTTCTCCAGAACGACGATCGTCGTGAAGCTCTTCAACGGCAGCCTGCGCACGCAGATCGGCAGCACGTTCACTCGCGAGCTCGGACCGCTGCAGAGCCTTCAGCCTTCGATCATCTCGATGTTCCCCGAGTTTGCGGCGGTTGCTTCCTCGACGAATGCATACGTCACGGTCGAGCAGACCGGCAGCGTCGCGGTTGCGATCCCCGGCGACACGATTCCGACGGGCTGCGCGACCAACGGCGGCTGCCCCGGTTTCATCGCGTTCGGCTCGGTTCTCGACAACCTCAGCGGCGACGCGACGACGCTGCAGGCAGTCTTCGAGAAGACGCTCAGTGAAGCTGCCCTCGGCGCCATCTTCGGCAAGACAGCGGGCGACAAGCCGGTGATTCGCCGCGCCACGCGCCGCTGATTCCACCCTCAAACGAGCAGTAAGCACGAGAAGGCCGCGTCTCACGACGCGGCCTTCTTTGTTTTCATCCGCGCTCGCGGGGCCAGTATCATCTGACAACGCAATGCAATTTCCTCGTACTCGCCGGGTGCAGCGCGTTCACCTCGCGCAGCCAGTCATGGCGAAGCTCGGGACGGCTTCTGTCGTTCTTGTCGACATCAGCGTTCTCGGCGCCCGGGTCGAACATCACATGCCGATGCAGGCCGGCGCGCGGGCGAAGGTCTCGTTCACGTGGGACGACGAAGAGATCTCGAGCGATTGCCGCATCGTCCGCTCGCGGCTCGAGCGATTTTCGGTCGGCGCTGACGGGCTGACCGTCTATCACTCCGGTCTCGAGTTCGAGGATATGAGAGCCGACACCAAGCTGCTTCTCAAGACGATCATCGGCCGCTTCATCAGCCGCGCGCTCGAAGAGCAGAAGCTCAACGCGCGCGGGGTGATGCCCGAGCACGACGTGCACAAGATGCCGATCTTCCGGCATGGACAGCTCACCGCGAATCCGAACGATATTGCGCAGGCGGCCGGCTCGGTCTCCCTCCCAACCACACGCATCGCGAAAGAGAGCGGCTACATCTGCTATCACCTCGAAAACAACACATGGCGGAAGAAACGAACGCACGATCCCGGACAGCCGGTCGAGGGTTTCACGATCTCCGCAACCGAGGATCAGGAACAGGCCGATCTGCTCTGCGAGGCGTATAAAACTTCCGATCGCGAAGGCCGCAAGATGATCCAGCTCTTCGCACAGCTCAGCATCATGGAAGGCGAAGGGATCCGTCCCGGAAGGTTCGATCCTTGACCGCGCGGGCGGGGCGGGGCGGGGGGCCGGCGGGGTGGTAACCCTGAGCGAAGCGAAGGGTCAACGGTGGCACCGGGTCGATCATGCCACTCGATTGGTCAGAGGCGTGCGTGTCGCGGTGCCACCGTTGATCCTTCGCTTCGCTCAGGATGACGAGTGCGCGAGCAGCGGAATGACCACGCGTGCCCCAAGGTTGCGCGACTCAGATGCTGCGAGTATCCGTCCTGATCCCGTGCCGCAACGGCGCGAACACCGTCGCGGAGTCCATCCGCTCCGCGTTCGGGCAGAGCGAGAAACCGCACGAAGTCATCGTGATCGACGACGCGTCGAACGACGACACGGCGGTCGTCGCTGAGCGTGCCGGCGCGCGCGTGATCAGAAACGAGACGCGACGCAACGCGGGCGGTGCACGCAACGCCGGCATGGGTTTGGCGAGCGGCGACCTCTTCGCGTTCCTCGATGCCGACGCGGTCGCAAACCGCGAATGGCTCGCACGCGCAAAAAGAGTGTTCGAGAGTAATTCGCAGATCGCAGGCGTCGGAGGACGGATCTTCAATGGCCGCGATTCCATCTACGGCAGGCTCGACCTCTACATGAACCACTCGGAGTGGACTGCGGCCGAAGCAGCGGGGGAGAAGGCGAACATCCCGACGATGGGAATCGTCTACCGCCGCAGCGCGGTCGAGGGGCTTCGTTTTCCCGAGTCGAACTCCGGCGAAGATACGGCGTTCGCGATGGCGGTGACGAAACGCGGCGGCAAGCTGTGGTTCGATCCCGGCATTGCGATTACGCACAAGCATGAACGGCTCGACCTTCGCTCGTATCTGAAGCACCAGGTTGTCTGCGGCCGTACGATCTACTGGACACGCAAGATGTTCGATCGGCCCGGCCGGTTCCTCGTGAAGTTCCCGATTCTCCTCTTTCTCTTTCCGCACCTCTGGCTCATGCTGCTGCGGATGATCCGGAAAGGACACCTCGGCGACGCGGTCATGCTCTTCCCCTGGTTCTTTGCCGGAGAGCTTGCGCGCGTTCGCGGATTCTTCGCGGCGAAGCGCGAAGGCGTAGCGCCCGCGCTCTACGCGACTGAGGAGCCGCGATGAACCTCCGCCGCATCAAAAACGCGCTGGCCCTCGGGCGCGACTGGTTCGCCCCCGGCGAAGCGATCGCTCAGTGGACCCACTTCGTCACCTCGACCTGCAACGCCAAGTGCGCGCATTGCTTCTATCCGATCAATCAGAAGAACAACGAACTGACGCTCGAAGAGATCGACCGTCTCGCGAAGTCGATGCCGCCGATCCGCCTGCTGCTGATCTCCGGCGGCGAGCCGTTCCTGCGACGCGATCTGCCGGAGATCATTCGCGTCTATTTCGAGCGGTGCGGATTCCTGAACGCTTCGATCCCGACGAATGGCTATTCGCCCGAAGGGGTAGCGCGCGCCGTCGAGACAATCTGCAGCTACTCGCCGGATCTCTCGCTCGGCGTTTCCGTCTCGATCGATGGCTTCAAGGAGTTTCACGATCGGATGCGCGGCGTGCCGGGGCTGTATGAGCGGTGCCTCGATACGCTGGAAGAATTGCTCAAGCTCCAGAAGCGCTTTCCGAATCTCACGGTCGGGGTCACGACCGTGTTCATGAGGGACAATCAGGCGGAGCTCGAGGCGTTCCTCGATTTCATCTACGAGCGTTACCGGCCGAATCATCACGGCATCGCATTCATCCGCGGGAATCCCCTGGGGGATCCGAATCTGAAGCTGGATCTCGATGTGGCGCTGTACGAGAAGCTGTCGCGAATCAACGACTCGCGCTATCCGACGGCGGAAGTCGCGACCGGATGGCGCGGGCTGCGCGTGCGAGCGCGGCGCGAGATCAATCGCCAGAGGTTCGAGTACATCGCGCGACAGGCGCGCGGCGGCGGATACGAGCAGCCGTGCATCGCGGGAGAGCGGGAGTTCGTGATGTCGGAGATCGGTGACGTCTACGCCTGCGAGCTGATCTCGACGAAGCTCGGCAATGTTCGCGAGGTGGAATTCGACTTTGCGAAGATCCGGGAGGGCGAGATCGCGGCGCAGTTTGTTCGCGACCGGGATGCGCGCCAGTGCCGCTGCACGCACGAGTGCAACGTCCGCTCGATGCTGCTGTTCAACCGGCAGAACGCGTTGCCGATCGTGCGCGCGATGATGCCGTTCGCGAAGTAGCGTGAGGGCACGAAAAGCCGCCGGCTGAAGCCGGCGCCACGCCACTCCCGAATGCTGCCACGAGCGATGCTCGACG
>JAENWF010000082.1 GCA_016650215.1 Thermoanaerobaculia bacterium | reverse complement strand
TCGAAGAAGGTCGTGCCGTTCAGAACGCCACCGACCGATTGCACGTGGCGGAAGTGCTCGTTGTTCCCGACGTTCTGCGAGCCGGAGAACAGCATGTGCTCGAACAGATGCGCGAAGCCGGTCCGTCCCAGCCGCTCGTTCTTCGAGCCGACGTGATACCAGAGATTGATCGCCACGAGCGGCGCCGAATGATCCTCATTCAGCACCACGCGAAGCCCGTTGCTGAGTCGATAGCTCTCGAGTTGAAGCATGGGGCGGTTTTTACCACGCCTTTCAACATTCAACATTCAACATTCAACATTCCCGTCCCCTGCTGCCTCGAAGCGAAATGTTGAATGTTGAATGTTGAATGTTGAAGAACTCCCTCGACCCTCAGCCCTCAGCACTCTGTTATCCTCCCCGCGTCCGAATGAGCGCGCTGCCATTCCGTCATATCGCGATCGAGGGGCCAATCGGAGTCGGGAAGACTTCGCTGACGAACCTTCTCGCAAAGCGCTTTCGGGGGACGAAGGTTTTGTCCGACGTCGAGAACCCGTTTCTCGACGATTTCTACAAGGACAAGCGGGGTGCGGCATTCCGGACGGAGCTCTATTTTCTGCTCTCGCGGTACGACCAGCAGCGAGGATTGTCCCAGCGCGATCTCTTCACCGAGCTCGTCATCACCGACTACACCTTCCCGAAAAGCAGGATTTTTGCCTACCTCACTCTCGATGACTCGGAGCTGATGATCTACAACAAGCTCTATGACTTACTGTGGGAAACCGTCCCGCGGCCGGAGCTGGTCATCTATCTTCAGGGAAGTCTTGATACACTCTTGAAGCGCATCAAAAAGCGCGGGCGCGCTTACGAGAAGTCGATTTCGTCATCATATTTGCATGAGCTCAGCGAGGCGTACTCGCACTACTTTTACAGGTACGACGAGACGCCGTTGCTGGTTGTCAGTACGAACGACATCGATTTCGTGAACACGCCCGAGCACTTCGAACAACTGGTAGAACAGATTCGAGGCGCTCAAAAGGGCACGCAGTACTACGTACCGCTTGGATCCTGAGTAGCCGGACCGGGACGCGACCGATAGTACTGAGGACTGAGGACTGAGGACTGAGTCTCCGCCACCCGGAGACTCCACTCAGTCCTCAGTCCTCAGTCCTCAGTCCTTCTCGATCCTGAGGAGGACTGAATGAATCCGAAGAAAGTTACCGTTCCCATGATCCGCGCCATGAAGGGCCAGCAGCGGATCGGAATGCTGACCGCGTACGACTATCCCAGCGCGAAAGTCGTCGATGCGGCGGGGGCCGACATCATCCTCGTCGGCGATTCTCTCGGCATGGTCGTTCTCGGCTACCCCGACACCCTGAGCGTGACAGTGGACGACATGATTCACCACACGCGCGCGGCCGTACGCGGCACCACACACGCCCTGATCGTCGGCGACATGCCGTATCTCTCGTATCACATCGCAATCGGGGAGACCGTGCGCAACGCCGGCCGCTTCATCCAGGCGGGCGCACACGCGGTGAAGATCGAGGGAGGGAAGGAGATTCGGATCCGGACGATCGAGGCGCTCCTCGACGCCGAGATTCCGGTGATGGGCCACATCGGCCTCACTCCTCAATCCGTCAACGCCCTCGGCGGATTCAAAGTCCAGGGAAAGGGAACCGAGGAGTCGCGGCGGCTGATCGAGGAGGCGCAGGCGCTCGAGAAGGCGGGATGCTTCTCGATCGTGCTCGAGTGCGTTCCCACGGAGCTCGCGGCCTTCATCACCGAGCGCGTCTCGATTCCGACGATCGGCATCGGCGCCGGCGCCGGATGCGACGGGCAGGTGCTCGTGTTCCATGATCTTCTCGGACTCTACGACGGGCACACGCCGAAGTTCGTCCGCAAGTATGCGAATCTCGCGGAGGACATGCAGAAGGCGATCGGGACGTTCCTTTCGGACGTGCGCGATGGAACGTTCCCGAACGACGCGGAGTCGTTCCATTCCGGCACGCGCGAAGACCTCGAGCGCCTCTACGGTTCGGGCGGAGTGGTCGTTTCCATCAAATAGATGCAGACGGTCCGGACGATCGGCGAAACGCGCGAAGCGATCGCCACCGCTAAGGCTCATGGGAAGCGGGTCGGCTTCGTTCCCACGTTGGGCTTTCTGCACGACGGCCATCTTTCGCTGGTCGACGAGGCACGGCGCGCCGGCGCGGAGCTCGTGGTCGTCTCGATCTTCGTCAATCCGAAGCAGTTCGGTCCGAATGAGGACTTTGCACGCTATCCCCGCGATGAGTCACGCGATCGCGAGCTGCTCGAGCGGCGCGGTGCAGATCTACTGTTCCTTCCATCTGTGGATGACATGTACCCGGCCGGATCGACGACGCTGATCTCGGTCGGAGCAATATCGCGGCCGCTGGAAGGCGAGCGGCGGCCCGGCCACTTCGAAGGTGTCGCGACGGTGGTGATGAAGCTGTTCAACATCGTGCAGCCGGACCTCGCGGTATTCGGACGAAAGGATGCGCAGCAGTGCGCGGTGATCGAGCGGATGGTGCGCGACCTCGACGTGCCGGTCGAGCTGATCTTTGGCGAGACGACGCGCGAGCACGACGGCCTTGCGATGTCGTCGCGCAACTCCTACCTCAGCGTTGAAGATCGAAAGCTCGCGCCGGCGCTCCATCGCGCTCTGCGCGCCGGCGAAGAGGCGATCGTGCACGGCGTCGAGGATGCTGTTGCAGTCGAGAGCCTGATGCTGAAGATGGCGGCGGAGACTCCGGCGATCACCGTCGACTACCTCGCGGTCGTCGATCCCGAGACGTTCGAACCGCCTCTCGATTTCAATCGCGACCTGCTTCTTGCCGGAGCCGTGCGTCTCGGAAAGACGCGGCTCATCGACAACATCCGGATCGATCGAAAGTCGATCCCGCACACGAGGCGATGATGCGACGGTAGGCAGAGCGGTGAGCGCTGCCGTCAACCCTACTTTCGAGTGCGTGCGAAGTCGATGAAGCCGCGCTCGATGTCGACTTTGAGCAGCTTCACGCGGACTCGATCGCCGATGTCGAGCCCTTCCTCGCCGTGCACGACCTTCCCTTCAACTGGTGGCTGGAAGACGCGGACCCACACTCCCTTCGCGGAGGCACCCGTGACGACGCCATCGAAACGCTCGCCGATGTGCGAAGCGAGCAGGGACGCAGCGGCCGACTTTCTGATCAGTCGCTCGACTTTGTTCGCGGCGTCTTCCTGACTCGTGCAGTGCTCGGCGAGCTCATGAAGCTCCGCGTCAGAGTACGGCGTCGCGGTTCGCTCGAGCGCCGCTTTCACCAGACGGTGCGTGATGAGATCGGGATAGCGCCGGTTGGGCGCCGTCGAGTGGGCATAGTCACGAACCGCGAGGCCGAAGTGCCCGGTCGAGTCTTCACCCGCGCGCTCGAGGACGTACTCGCCTGCCCCCATCGCTTTCACCACTGTGAGCGAGAGGTCGGGGAAGCGAAGAGGGTCGCGCTTGCGCTGCCGCACGAGGAACTCTTCGAGCGCCTTCGCGTCGGGCTCGGGCGGGAGGCGTTCGCCGAGCTCATTCGCGATCCGCTCGATGCGGTCCCACCGCTCGGGTGATCGGACGACACGACGGATGCTGGAGAGATTCTTTGTCTCGAGAAATCGCGCGGTGACGCCGTTCGCCGCGATCATGAAGTCCTCGATCAGCATGCGCGCGTTGTTGCGTTTCTCGCGGCGCAGTTCGACGACCTCGCCGTCGCGCATCACGGGGCGCGCCTCGATCGTCTCGAGATCGAGCGCGCCCATCTCATGCCTCCGGTCTCGCAACCGATCGGCGATGTGGTCCTGCAGCTTGAGCGTCTCCGCAAGGCCGCGGATGCGTGCTATTTTCTCCGGCATTTCCTCTTCGCCGTCGAGCCACGACGCGACGCGGTTATAGGCGAGCTTCGCATGATTGAATACGCGCGCGCGATAAACGCCGCCATCGCGGACGTGCCCCTCGCCGCCGACAGTCATCTCGACGACGAGTGCGAGGCGCTCCTCCCCCTCATTGAGCGACGTCAGATCGGTCGAGAGCCGCTCCGGGAGCATCGCAAAGAGCCGCGCGGCCGTGTAGACCGAGGTCGTGTTGTGACGCGCGTGGCGGTCGACGGGCGTGTCTTTCTTCACAAGCGCGTCGACGTCGGCGACTGCGATAAATGCACGCACGTCGCCGCCGCCGGCGCTCTCCGCGAACGTCAACTGGTCGAGATCGCGCGAGTCGTCGTTGTCGATCGAGCACCATGGCAGCTCGCGCATGTCGCGGATCGATTCGTCACCTTCGCCCTTTGCAGCTCCGGCAATCTGCGCGACCTGGCGCTCGACGTCGTCTTCGAATTCAGGGAGGAGACCGCGGTCGAGCATCGCCTGCCGCGCCATCTCGGCAAGCATCGAGCCATGTTGACGATTCATGCTGCGGACGTTAGCACGACGTCATTCCGACCGGCGAGACTACACGCCGTACTGGTATCCCGCGCGGGCTTTCACGCGGAACTCCGGATTCGGCACCTTCACCTCGACCTTCTGGAAGCCGCGCGCGCCTCGCGGTTTCTGGCTGCGGTAGGTGATCAGGTAGTACCCGCCCGATTCCTTCTCCATCGCCGTGATGACCGGTTTGTAACTGAGCGACATACGGTCGTACTCACCGTTCGTCTCGTCTGCAATGCGCGCGAGCGTCTGGTGAACGACCGCGGACAGGCCGGGATTCGGGTTCAGATTCTTCGCATGAACTGTGACGTTCGCAGCGTTGAGCGCCTCGATCATTGGCTGGTAGAGCCGGCTCGTGCTGAGAAGAGCGCCGTCGCGGATCTCCTCGCCCTGCTCGATGATGCCCGGTGAAAAGAGGACGAGTGATTTGCGCGCGCGGATCGGGCGGAGCGAGTCGGCGAGCGACTCGAGTGCTTCGTACATCGTGCCGGTTTCGTTCACGAGCTCACGCTCGCCCATTTCGCGCAGGATCGAGGGACCGGCGCTCTTTTCATCGGAGCGCATCAGGCCGCGGCCGAATTTCGCCGTCTCGAGCAACGCCCGTTTCAGTTGCTTCTTGTCACTGGTGAAATCGCTGTAGACCTTCAGCCGGAAGTCGTGGCCGACGATGGCTACGAGGTCGCCTTCGCCCATGCCGCGGTCGATGAACTCCGCCACGGCTTCGCGCGCGCGCCGGATCTCATAAAAGAATCCTGAACCCTGCGGGCGGTCGAAGAAGAAGACGATGTAGCGCTCCTCGCGAACGCGCTCGACCTTGAAGGGTGCCGACGACTCGTTGTCGGACAGCAGGCGGCGAGTCGTGAAGTAGTCGACCGAGTCGACGACCTGCGCGACGCCATTCTCGGTCACATGAAAATCGTCTTTCGCGAGCCCCAGGATCTGGTTACCGCGCGCGTCGGTCACGACTGCGTCGATGAGGACCGCGTTGACGTCGACACGCTCGTTGAATTGTGCGGAGGCGGAGGCGGGGAACAGGAGGAAGGAGAGAAGCAGTGCAGCATTGGCTCGCATGCTCAGCGCAACCGCACCCCGGGTTGGGGGATTCCGGAAAGAAAGATGGTCGGGGCAAGAGGATTTGAACCTCCGACCTCACGGTCCCGAACCGTGCGCTCTAACCAGGCTGAGCTATGCCCCGAGGATGGATTCGCGTGTGGAACCGCGGCGCGAAAGGCGCGAATTTTAGGTGAATCGTGCCGCGCGGTCAAACGGCACCCTCCAGGGATTCATTCCGCGCTTAGAATCCGCGTTCGTGAAACGTCTACTCTTGGTTCTTCTCCTCATCGCGCCTGCGACCGCGGCTTACGCCTGGGGCGAGGCGGGCCACTACATCGCAAACGACGCCGCGACCCGCGGTCTGCCGAACGACATGCCGCACTTCTTCTACCGCGCCTATCCGGAGCTCATATGGCTCGGATACGACCCCGATCGCTGGAAGCGTGGCGGTGAGTCGATCGACGGCGCAAGCTCGCCCGACCATTTTCTCGACTACGAGTTCGTCGCGGGACTCGATCTGCCGCGCGACCGCAACGAGTTCCTCGCATTGCTCGAATCGTCGGGCCGACTTCGTCGTCACGGAATCACCAACTCGGAATCGGGATTCGTCATCTGGCGCATCGCGGAGCTGAGCGAAGTGCTCACTACGCAGTTTCGCCTCTGGCGCTCCAGCGCCCCCGGATCGAGCGAACGGGTTTTCTTCGAGCGCTCGATCATCAACACCGCCGGCAATCTCGGCCACTACGTTTCCGATTCGGCGAACCCGCATCACGCCACGATGAACCACGACGGATGGGCGATGGCAAACCCGAATGGATACGCGACAGACTGCGAGACGCACGCGCGGTTCGAGAGCGTGTTCGTGGCGCATTCGGTCGAGACCGGCGACGTCGTTCCGAAGCTGGCCGCTCCGAAGCTGCGCACCGACTACTTCGCGACCGCGCTCGACTTCATCAGAGAATCCAACGCGCTCGTGGAAAAGCAGTACGAGATCGACCGCCGCGGAGGCTTCGACATCTTCCGCAGCCCGGTCTCGCGCGAAGGATTCGAGTTCGCCACCGATCGCCTCGCCGCCGGTGCATCAATGCTTCGCGACCTGTGGTGGTCAGCCTGGCGAAACTCAGAGAAACCGCGACGACGGAATTGATCGCCGAAATCAGCTAGTCAAGTGGACGGGTGACGCGCGACTGTGGCCTCGTCACTCGTCACTCGTCACTCGTCACTCGTCACTTCCACAGCACATCCGCAATTCCAAGTTTTGCGTTGGCGAATCGGGCGGCGACGAAGAGGTAATCCGAGAGGCGATTCAGGTAGCGAACGGTTGTCTCATGTGCGCCCTCGAGTGCAACGACCAGACGTTCGGCCCGGCGACAGACGGTTCGTGCGACATGGAGATTTGCGGCGGCGAGTGACCCGCCTGGGAGGATGAAGTTTGCGAGGGGCGCCAGCTCGCTTTCCATCGCGTCGATCGCATCCTCGAGTTCGATGATGCGCGACTGCTTCACTCCGGCGAAGCGAGAGAGATCGACTGCAGCCAGGCGCGCGCCGATGTCGAAGAGGTCGTTCTGAACGTTGGCTAGCTGGCCGTCGATCGGCGATGCGCTCCAGCTCGCGCGAGCGACTCCCAGGAATGAGCTGAGCTCGTCGATCGTGCCGTAGGCTTCGATGCGAGGATCGTTTTTCGCGACCCGCGAACCGCCGAGGAGAGATGTCTCGCCGGAGTCGCCGGTGCGGGTGTAAATCTTCACTCGGCTTCGAGCTGACGGATCCGTTCCTTCACGACCATCTCCGCGAGGTCAGGGATGACTTCCCAGGCGATGTTCTTCACGACCTGGTCCGACATCAGCTGCACGACGCGGCGCGCGATGCGATCGATCTGCTCTTCGCTGAGATCTGTCCCGTTTCCCGATGCCACTGCTGTCGCTGCCGCTGGCTTTTCAGGCTCGGGCTCAGGCTTCGCGGCCTCGGGGATGCTTGCTGCCGGCTTTGAGGCCCATGCGGGACTCGACGATGCCGCCGCCGGTTCCTCATTCCATGAAGGAGCAGAGGTTTCGGCCGGTTTGAACTGATCGTAAGTAACGCGAGGGAACGCGCGGGTCGCGCCGCTGAACGCGGGCGGCTGTTCGTCCCAAAGCGACGACGGCTGTTCGGCGGGCGGAGGGGGTGGAGGAGGCTCCTCGGCCTTAGGAGCGGCCGATTGGAAATTGTCGAAGTTCATTTTGGGGAACGAGCGCGTCTCTCCGCTGAATGTCTCGGGAGGAGGGGGCGCGCCAAAGGGCGAGTCGTCCGTCGGGGTGTCGTCGGCCGCCGGCGTGTCGGGCACCATGCCGTGAAGGTCGCCGAAATTCATCTTCGGAAACGCGCGCGTCTCGCCCGCTGGCGGCGTCGGAACAGCCCACGGATCGCCGGGAGGGGGTGGCGGCGGCGGAGTCGGGGCTGCGCTCTGGGCCGGAATCTGTTGCGTACTGTTGCTTTGCTGAAGGGCCTCACCGAGCATCGCTGGCGGAAATCCGCGTGTCTCCCCGCTGAACTGATCCGCTGGAGGCGGAGGCGGGGGCGCGCTGAACGGCATCTCGGCCGTGGGACGAGCCGGTGGCTTCGCATTGAAGATGTCGCTGCCGTGCGTGAAGAGCGGAGGAGGCGGCGCGGCGACCGCGGGCATTTCGTCAGTCCATGGCGTCGCTTCCGCTTCGGGTGAGAGGCCAGGCTCCGACATCGAAGTCTCAGGTTCCGGCCGTGGCGCTGGAGCGCTGACGGCGGGTGCAGCCGCAGCCGATGCGGCGCGCGCCTGATCGATCAGCTCTTCGACTTTGTGAATGAGACTCTGCGATTCGAAAGGCTTCGTGACGACTGCGTCGCAGCCGGCCTTGTCGGCGCGGTCAGGATCGAACGGCTCGAATGTGCCGGTGAGCAGCACGACGGGGATGTTCCGGTACTCGGGATGTGACTTCACGTACTCGCAGACTTCGTAGCCGTTCTTCTCCGGCATGATGATGTCGGAGAGGATGATGTCGGGGCGCATCTCCGACAGTTTCTGGATCGCCTTCGAGCCGTTATTGACGGCCGTGACCTCGTAGTCGCCATCCGAGAAAGTGAGCTCAACGACCTTCTGAATGGTGATACTGTCATCCGCTAAGAGGATCTTTTTCGGCATGGATTCGCACTCCGCTGTTTCGGCCAACGTACCACGTTAGTCGCGATGGGACAAGAGATTACGGTCACCAAACCCCTCCTCATCTTCGGTCATCGCGGCAGCCCGAAGCGCTTCCCCGAAAACACTCTTGCGTCGTTCGACCAGGCGCTTCGCGAAGGCGCTGACGGCTTCGAAACAGACCTCCGTTTGCTGACCGATCGCACCGCGGTTCTTTATCACGACGATCTCTCTGGCGACGACGACATCGAGTCCCTCTCGTCGATCGAGCTCGCCGGGAGGGGGGCGGTGATTCAGAGACTGACCGACCTCGAAGCGTACGCGGCGAAGACGACGATGATCCTCGAGGTGAAGCGTGCGAAGTGGGAGGACGTTCTGCTCGAGCACGTCAGTTCGTGGCCGAACGTGATCGTCGCCTCGTTCGATCACTCCGGAATCGCGGAGTTCGCCCGGCGCGGGGTGCCCTTCCCGCTCGGGCTTACGTTCCATGGCTGCATCGTCGACATCGCCGGCTACGCTTCGCGCATCGGAGCGACGTGGTGCTTTCCGAACTATCACTACGTGGACGAGGAGATGGTCTCGTCGCTGCACGCCGCCAGCATCCGAATCGCCCCCTGGACGCCGAACCGCACGCGCGATTGGCACCGCCTCCGTGAGATCGGCTGCGACGGAATCATCACTGACTACCCGGGCGAGGCGGTGGCGTGGAGGAGACTTCAACCCTGAGCGAAGCGAAGGGTCACCGGTGGCACCGCGGCAGCTCACGCCAGACCTTCGTTTAGCCAAGGCTGTGAAGAAGTCCGGCCTCTGTGTGGCGCCGCCGACCCGCGGCGCCACACAGAGGCGGGGCTGCGCACTTCGCTCAGCTGACATCACCTCCCCAAGATCTCTGGCGTTGGCGCCGACGCTACTGCTAAGCTTGCAGCTCAACCGTAAAAGCACCGCGGGAGGGTGGCGGACAATGAAAATCTGGGAATACAAGATCATCAACGTCCGGTCGGAGAACTACTCGATGGATCCGCGCCGCGCCGAGGAGCTGAACCGGCTCGGTGACGACGGCTGGGAACTGGTCAGCATCACCTCGATCAACTTCAAGACCGGCGCGACGGATCACATCGGCATGGTGTTCAAGCGCGAGAAGCAGACCGCTTAGACCCCACATCTGATTCTGATATTGTCCCGCGCCTGCCATGGCAGAGCGCCCCTTCCTGATCCTCATCGTGCTCGACGGCTTCGGCTGTCGCAAAGAATCTGAATGGAACGCGATCGCGCAGGCTGACACGCCGCGCTTCGATCGCCTCTTCCGTGAGAACTCATGGACGACGCTCGAGGCCTCAGGCCTCGCGGTCGGCCTCCCTGCGGGACAGATGGGTAACTCCGAGGTCGGACATCTCAACATGGGAGCGGGGCGGATCGTCGATCAGGACATCGTCCGGATCAGTAAGTCGATCGGCGCGCGTGAGCTCGATGCGAACAAAGTCTTTACGTCCGCGGTGACGCAGGCGCGCGCGGTTCACTTCGCAGGGCTTCTGTCCGATGGCGGTGTTCACTCACTGCAGGAGCATCTGCACGGCGCGATCGAGTCGGCGATCCGCCTCGGTGCGAAGGACGTATTCATTCACGCGATCCTGGACGGACGCGACACGCCGCCGAAGTCCGCCGAAAAGTATCTGCGCAGTCTCATCGACTTCATCCGCGACAAGCCTCAGGCGCACCTTTCCACCATCATCGGCCGCTATTTCCCTATGGACCGCGACAGGCGCTGGGAGCGCGTGCAGCGAGGCTACGACCTGATGACGCTCGGCGTGGGCATCCAGTCGAAGGATCCGCTCGCGACCCTGCAGCGATTCTACGAACAGAACGTGACCGACGAGTTCATGGAGCCGATCGTGGTGCTCGACGGGTCAGGCGCACATCGCGGAAAAATCGAGAACGGCGACGCGCTCGTCTTCTTCAACTTCCGCGCTGACCGGATGCGGCAGATCGTCACCGCGTTCACCGACGCCAGTTGCGACGGATTCAAGCGCGCCGCGAGACCGGACGTTCAGGTCCTGACGATGAATCGCTATCACCAGGACTTCAAGATGCCTGTCGTGTTCCCACCACATCAGGTTTCGAACCACCTCGGCGAGGTGCTTTCGAAAGCCGGTCTCGCGCAGTTGCGCATTGCTGAGACAGAAAAATACGCGCATGTGACCTTCTTTTTCAACGGGGGATCGGACACGATCTCGCCCGGCGAAGAGCGCGTGCTCATTCAGTCGCCGAAGGTCGCTACATACGATCTGAAACCGGAGATGTCTGTGCCGGAGCTTTCGGACCGTGTCGTGAAGGAGATCGAAGGCGGCAAGTACGATGTCATGGTGCTGAACATCGCGAACCCCGACATGGTGGGGCACACCGGTGTGATGGATGCAGCGGTGATCGCGGTTCAGGCGACCGACGTCGCAGTGGCGAAAATTCTCGACGCGACGGAGAAGCGCGGCGGCGTCGCGCTGATCACGGCCGATCACGGCAACTGTGAGCTGATGTTCGACAAGACGACGAATCAGCCTCATACGGCGCACACGACCAATCCAGTCCCACTGATCCTTGTCGATCCGAAAAAGCGTTATGGGAACCTGCGCGACGGTGGATCGCTCGAGAACGTCGCGCCAACGATGCTGACGATTCTCGGCATCGAGCAGCCGGCCGAGATGACGGCGAAGTCGCTGCTCGCCTCCGAGTCGTCATCGTGATCGAGCAATTGATTCTCGTT
The DNA here is from genome assembly GCA_016650215.1 of Thermoanaerobaculia bacterium. GTDB lineage: Bacteria > Acidobacteriota > Thermoanaerobaculia > Gp7-AA8 > Gp7-AA8 > JAENWF01. The sequence goes on along the minus strand of JAENWF010000082.1, from coordinate 10,900 downwards.
CGTCACGGCGAGACGGTTCACAACGTTGCCGGGCTGGCGCAAGGATGGGGCGACAGCGCTCTATCGGAGCGCGGGCAACGGCAGGTCGCGGCACTGGCGAGCCGAGTCGCGCGGATGAAGCCCGCAGCAATTTTTTCGTCGCCGCTGCAGCGTGCGCGCACGACTGCGGACGCGATCGCCGGCAGCTCCGGTCTCGACGTGCAACTGGTCGACGACCTGCGCGAGATGAATTACGGCACGTGGGAAGGGAAGAGTTTTCTCGACGTTCGCCGTAATGACGAGGAGAGTTACCGTCGCTGGATCAGCGATTTCGATTTTCCGTCGCCGGAAGGGGAGTCGCATCAGCACGTGTTCGATCGGATGAGCCGTGCGCTCGAGACGATGCGCACCGCTGCAAACGGACATCCGGTCGTCGCGGTGACGCACGGCAATGCGATCCGGATCGCCGCGACCTTGCTCCTCGAACTGCCGCTGTCGGCCTCGCGGAATCTCGCGCAGGACAACGCCGCGATCAATATTTTTCTCTGGCGCGGCGACCGGTACGTGCTCAAAGTCTGGAACGACAATACCCACTGCGAGGAACGATGATTCTCGAACAGATTACCGATCAGCTGACCGAAACTCTCACCTCGCGCGTACTCGCGCTCTTCGGACACGCGGTCGACCGCGTGATTCTGCAGACGCCGCCGAAGCTCGCGATGGGCGATCTCGCGACTCCACTCTGTCTCGAGCTCGCGAAGGCGCTGAAGCGGAAGCCGCGCGAGATCGCCGAGATCGTCACAAAGGACATCCATCTTCCGATGTTCGTGCAATCGGTCGCCGTCGAGGGCGCCGGCTACCTCAACTTCCGGTTCGACCGCGGCGCGTTTACCGCTGCGCACATCAAGACCGTCATGACCGCGTCAGCGACCGACGGCGAGCGCGTCATCGTCGAGCACACCAACATCAATCCAAACAAAGCAGCGCACATCGGTCATATCCGCAACGCGGTCCTCGGCGATACGTACGTCCGCCTGATGCGCTGGCTCGGCTATCGCGTCGAGACGCAGAACTACATCGACGACACCGGCGTTCAGGTCGCCGACGTCGTCGTCGGATTCGAGCATCTGCAGAAAGAAGGGATCGCTGAAGTTCAGAAGCGCATCGATGACCCGGCGGTACCGTTCGATTACTTCTGCTGGGACCTCTACTCGCGCATGACCGCGTTCTACCAGGAGAGCGAAGAAGCGAAACAGTGGCGTCGCGACACCCTTCACCGCATCGAGCATCAGGAGGGGGAGACCGCAGAGCTTGCGGCGCTCATCGCGCGCGCGATCGTCCGGCGGCACATCGCGACGATGCTGCGGCTCGGCATCACCTACGACCTTCTGCCAAAAGAGAGCGACATCATTCAGCTTCACTTCTGGAATCGGGCGTTCGAGCTTCTCAAGAAATCGGGCGCGATCTTCTTCGAGGAGGAGGGGAAGCACAAAGGCTGCTGGGTCATGCGCCTTTCAGAGACGGAACAGTTCGAAGGGATGGACGAGCCGGACAAAATCCTCGTGCGCTCGAACGGAACCGTTACGTACACCGGCAAGGACATCGCGTATCAGCTCTGGAAGTTCGGCCTGCTCGACCGGACGTTCCACTTCCGCAAGTTTCTGACGTATCCGGATGGGCACGTTCTCTGGGAGTCGACGCATGACGATCCGACCGATCCCTCCGCGCCGCGATTCGGCGGCGCAAAGCGTGTGGTCAATGTCATCGACGCGCGGCAGGCGTATCTGCAGAAAGTCGTGAAGGAAGGCCTGCGGCTTCTCGGGCACACAAAGGAAGCGGACAATTCGCTGCACTTCTCGTACGAGATGGTCGCGCTGACTCCGTCGACTGCAAAAGCGCTCGGCATGGAGATCTCCGAGGAAGATGCGGCGCGCGCGTACATCGAAATGTCGGGTCGGAAGGGGCTCGGCGTCAAAGCGGACGATCTGCTCGACGCGCTGGAACAGAAGGCGACTGACGCCGTTCGCGAAGGAAGCAAAACTGAAGGAGTGTCCGATGAAGAGATGCGCACGCTGGGGCGGCAGGTTGCGATCGCCGCGCTGCGCTACTTCATGCTGAAGTTCGGCCGGAACAAGGTCATCGCCTTCGACTTCAGCGAGGCTTTGACGTTCGAAGGTGACTCGGGGCCGTACCTGCAGTATTCGACAGTACGCGTGGAGAACATCTTCCGGAAGATGAGCGAGCGTGGCGTCGACGCAAAGATCGACGATCGTTCACTCGATGCGCTCACGCTGACTGAAGGGCTGACGGACGAGATGTGGGAACTTGTGCGGATCAGTGCGGAGCTGCCGGCGGCGATCCGCCGCGCCGTCGACTCGCTCGAGCTCTCGGTCGTTACGCATCACCTGCTCGAGCTCGCGCAGAAGTTCAACAGCTTCTACCACAAGTACCCGATCCTCAATGAAAAGGACGAGGCAGAGCGGCAGCGCCGCGCCGTTTGCGCAGAGGTCTTCCGGCGCACGATGGTCGGCGCGCTTGAGCTGCTGGGGATTCCAATCCCTCTGCGGATGTAGTCGTTCGACAAGCGGGGACGAAAAGCCGCCGGCTCTCAGCCGCGGTCGTCTTCCGTTCCCCGTTGCCCGGACGCGCCCTTACGACGCCTGCTGGTCCGCGCGCTGAACGTTTTCGGCCTGCAGGCCCTTCGGACCCTGTTTCACGTCGAACTCAACGCGCTCGCCTTCGTTCAGCGTCCGATAGCCGGCCTGATTCGAGATCGCGGTGTGGTGGACGAACACGTCCTCGCCCGTATCGCGCTTGATGAAACCGTAGCCCTTGTCGTTGTTGAACCACTTCACTACGCCAGTCTCCATTACAACCTCCACAGCACTGCTTAAATCGTGGTCAGTAAATGCTGCAATGTTCGGGCCGCGAGAACTACCAGATCAGGGCGCGGTTCATCCCGATGCGCCGAAAACCGAGAGACTCATAGAGGCTGATTGCGGGAACGTTGAAATCGTTCACGAAAAGCGTGATCGCCCGCCCGCTCCGGAACAGATGCCCGCAGACCTCTCGCAGGGTGGTTCTGGCCAGGCCAAGCCGGCGAAAGCGGGGATCGGTCCAGACGCCCATCAGCTGAACGGCCTCATCGGTAACGGCGGAGAACTCGCATTTAGCGGCGATCTTCCCCTGGCGCACGTAAACGATCGAGCGTTGGTTCTCGACCAGCTCGCGGATCCGGTCGCGGTAGCCGGCCGCGTCGCGCTCGAGCGGGTCGATGCCGACCTCCTCGCGATGCATGGCCGCGCAGGCCGGAACGAGCTGATCGAGATCGCGAACGGTGGCGAGACGGGCCTGTTCGAGAGCGGGGAAGTCGAGCCGCCGCGGGAGGGCATAGACCGGCTGATTCATCCGGACGACGGTCGGCGGATCGAGTCGCGTGCGGAGCCGCAACCAGAGCATCTCCACGAGATCCGCCGGCGAGATGATCGCTCGAACCGGAATCATGCGGGTGATGATGCGATCGGCGATGAGCGCGATCGCCGGCTCGAGGAGATCGCGGCGGCCACCGCTGTCGGCCGCGAGCACGATGTTCGTTCCGAGCGACGCGACGAGAATGATCTCCCCCTCGTGACGGACGGCAAATGTCTGTGTCGCCGCAATCGCACGCTCTTCCTGCAGGCGCGAGAGGAGGTAGATGTTGATGAACGGATCGCGGCGAAGGAACGCAATCGCGCTCTTCACGTCGTCGTCGGCGAGCGCTTTTAGTGACCAGCGCCCTTCAGCAGGCAGCGAGACCATCGCAAGAAGACGAGCCGCCTCAGAACTGCTCGTTCGCCAGGTATGCTAGCCCGTCTTTCGCCTTGTGCCAAAGCCCGCGCCTGCGCCACTCCTCGAAGTGGCGCTCCTTCGCGTCCTTCAGGTCGTTCTCATAAGCGGCTTTCAGCTGCGATGCGATCTCCGGCCCGACGACGCCGACGCTGATTTCATCGTTGAGCTCGAACGACCGCGCATCGAAGTTCGTCGAGCCGACGCACGACCAGAGGCCGTCGACGATGATGATCTTCTGATGCAGCAGCGTCTTGTCGTACTCCCAGATCCTTACGCCGCGCTTGAGAAGATTGCCGAAGCGGTGGTGGCTTGCATGCTGGACGATCGCATTGTCGGTCGCCTTCACCGACGGAACCATGATCGTGACCTTCACGCCGCGCTCGACCGCTCGCTCGAGCGCGGCGATCGCTTCATACTCCGGCAGCAGGTACGGGTTCTGGATGATCACTTCCTTGTGTGCTGCCTCGATCGCGAGGTAATAGAGCAATTGAACAGACGACACGCTCCCGGTCGGTGACGTGTATGCGACGTGCGCTGCGGTCGTACCGGGCGAGACCGGCCTTGGAAAGTAGCGCTCGCCGGCGAGGACCTCGCCGGTTTCCTCGATCCAGTTCTCGCAGAACGCGGATTGCAGCCGGTTGACCAGAGGACCCTCGATCCGCAGTCCTGTGTCGCGATAGTGCTTCTGGTCCTGTGCGTTGCCAGTCCATTCGTCCCCGATTCCATGCCCGCCGATGTATGCGATGTGCGCGTCGACGACGACGATCTTGCGGTGGTCGCGGTTGTTGAGGCGGGAGATGTTGCTGATGCGGATCGGGTGAAATTTCGCGACACTAACGCCGGCGTCCGTCATCACTTTTTCGACCGAGGAAACCTTGCGTCCACCGGATCCGTCGACGAGAAGCCGCACCTCGACCCCCTCGCGCGCTTTCTTCGCGAGAAGCTGCGAGAGCTGCTGCGAGAGCGCACCCTCCCACCAGATGAACATCTCGACGTGTACGCTTCTCCGCGCCGCTTCGATGTCGCGCAGCATCGGTGTGAAGAACTCGCCGTTCTGAAGCAAATCGATCCGGTTGCCGCCTTCCATCGATCCCTGCGTAAGTCCGACGATCGACGGAATCAGCGCCTGAAGGTCGCCTTTGTCCCGAATGTGCAGAAGCTTCGGGTCGCGCCGCCAACTCGCCGACCAGAGAAGAATGCCGAGGACCAGAATCATCAGAATCAGGCCGATGAATGTCGGAAGTGAGATTCGGAGGTAGCGTCGGCCGCTGACCTTGTCGATCCGTCCTTCAGCGAACAGCTTCATATGTCAGCTCCGCCATGACCGGCCGGTGATCCGACGGTCCGATGTCGAGGGTTTTTGCCGTTACAACCTTCCAGCCGGGGTCCGCGAAGATGTAGTCGAGCTGGATGTTCAACACGCGATGGGTCGGATCGACTGTGCCCGCCATCTGGAGGCCGATCTCTCGTCTGAATGCCTGTATTTCGGGTGCCTCCGGCGGAGCGTTGAGATCGCCCGTGAGCACGAAGGGGTAGCGGCTCGACCGGACGTGCCGAACCAGACACTCGAGCTGATTCGCGCGCGTCGGACGATTCAGTTTCTCCCACGCCGCCAGGTGTGTCACGTAGAACGCGACCCTTCCGCCACCGATGTCGACGATCGACTCGAGCAAGGACCGCGGCTCGCCCGCTCCCGGCAGTTTATAGACCGCGGTCGACACGATTTTTCCTCGCGTGAGAATCGCGTTGCCGAATTGCCCACCCATCTGTTCATAGCTCTCGCCGAAGGAGACGTTCATGCCCGTGCGCCGCTGCAGCTCCGCGACGTGGTCGCGAAAGCGCGACTGCCATGTGTTGCGGTGTGCCTCATTGATGCCGACGATGTCCGGACGAATCTGGTTGATCACTCCGGCGATCCTCGCGATGTGTGTGCTGCGTATCAACGCGGCATGACCTTGAATGTTGTAGGTCATCACGACGAGACGCCGCGGATAGGTCGGCGCGAGCTTCGCCGGTGCGGCCTTCGCCTGGCATTCACCGGCGCGGAACTCGTAGACCGAGAAGATGCGATACGCGAAGATCGTGAGGACGACCGCGAGGAACCCGAGGCCGATTTTGAACGAGCGCTTCATAACCGTGCTCGGCAATAGCGAAAAAGGTGCCCGGACTGACATGACGCGTCACGAGTAACGAGTTACGCGTCGGTTTTCGAAGTCATATCGCCGTTGAGATCACGACGCGGACGTCGGGATGCGTCCAGAGCGCCGAGGCAGGGAAATCCGTGCTGACTTTCCCGGATCTCAGGCGCTCGATCGCATTCTCTTTGCCGGTGCCCGAGACCAGCAGCACGATTCGGGACGACTCGAGAATCGTTCCGATCCCCATGGTCATGGCGTGCGTCGGCACATACCCTCCGAAAGGATCGGCGTTTGCGGTACGAGTCGACTCGTGCAGTTCGACGACACGCGTGCGCGTGTTGAAGGGCGTGCCTGGCTCGTTGAAGCCGATGTGACCGTTGCGACCAAGGCCGAGGAAGGTCAGGCCGAGTCCACCCGCGGTCGCGATCAACTCCTCATATCGGACACATTCCGCTTTGAGATCGGGAGCCGATCCGTTGGGAATGTTCGTCCGCGACGGATCGATGTCGACATGGTCGAACAGATGCTGGCGCATGAATGCGTAGTAGCTGCCGGGATGGTCGCGCTCGATGCCTGCGTACTCATCGAGATTGAATGTGGTCACTTCGCTGAAGCAGCGGTACTCGCGCGAGCACTCGGCGACTACGCGGTCGTACATGCCGACGGGCGTTCGGCCGGTCGGCAGGCCGAGGACGATGCGTGGATACTCGCGAATCGCGTCGAGAAAGATCGCCGCGCCGCGCTCTGACAACGCCTCGTACGTGTCGAACGTCTCCCAGATCAACGCGATACTTCCTGTCCGCGCGCAAAGACCCGCGCGGCTTCGAACTTTTCCGACAGGACGACGATGTCTGCGTCGTATCCGATCTCGAGCCGGCCCTTCCGATCGGCGACTCCCGCGATGCGCGCCGGCACCTCGGTCGCGAGCGGGATCACCAATTCGATCGGCAGTCCCGCGAGCTCCACCATGTTCTGTACCGCCTGCGACATCGTCAGCAAACTCCCGGCGAGAGTCCCGCTGTCGCTGAGTCGCGCGGTACCGTCCGCGACGATGATCTCGTATCCATAAAGTTTGTACTTGCCGTCGGGCATTCCGCAGGCGCGGACTGCGTCGGTGACGAGCGCGGTGCGCCGCGGGAGCATGGTCGCGGTGATTCGGAGTACGGCGGGATGCACGTGCACTCCGTCAGCGATCAGCTCGACCGTCGCGTCGACCGATCCGAGCGCGGCGCCGACGACGCCCGGCTCGCGATGATGCATGCCGGTCATCGCGTTGAAGAGATGCGTGAAGTGCGACGCACCCCATCCGAGACCTGCGACCGCTTCGGCATAGTCCGCCGAGGTGTGCCCGATCGAAAAGAGGACACGATCCTTGTAGTGCTGAATCAGCTCGCGGGCCCCTTCGATCTCCGGCGCGAGCGTGACGATCCAGCGCAGACGCGGGCCGGCCGCGAGGATCGCTCCGAGCTCACTCGCGTCTGCGGGGCGGATCGAATGAACATCCTGCGCACCCGCGTGCTTGCGATTGATGTAGGGGCCTTCGAGATGGACGCCGCAGATCTCCGCGCCGCGCGGCGAGGAGGCCACGACGCGCGCGATCGACTCCACTGCCTTCTTGAGATCGCTCGTAGAACCGGAGAGAGTCGTCGCGAGGAGTGCAGTGGTGCCGTGCCGAGCGTGAAACGAGAGGACGCGCGCCGTCGCAGCGTCGTCGGCGTCCATGAAGTCGGCACCGTCGCCTCCGTGGACGTGGACATCGACGAACCCCGGAACGATCACACCACCGGCGGCATCGGCCGAGCCCCGCGCGTGATGCGCGACGTCGGTGATCCGTCCTCCTGCGAATGACACGACGATGTCGTCCTTGAATGCGCCGTCGACGAACGCGCGGCCCTGAATCCTTCGCACTTCGCTCAACGTAACACCTCGCGGAGACTGCCGCCGTGCTCCTCCAGGAGACGGCGTGCGTCGGCCGCGCCGATCTTTCGCTTCGCCATGACCGACGCCAGCTTTACGTTGCCGCCGGCGTCGCGGAGTGCCTGCACCGCCATCGGACGGGTTACGCCCGCGACCATCTCGACCATGCGCGCGGCGCGGCCGCGGAGCTTCTCGTTCGTCGCCGGCATGTCCATCATCAGGTTCGAGTAGACGTGCCCGAGACGGATCATCACGCCGGTCGAGATCGTGTTGAGGATCAGCTTCTGCGCGGTGCCGCTCTTCATCCGGCTCGAGCCCATGATGACTTCGGGTCCTGTCTCGACGGCGATCGCGATGTCGGGCTCGCTCGCGAGCGGCGACGCGGGCACTGACGTGATCCCGATCGTGAGCGCTCCGAGCATGTTTGCCCGGCGCACGGCCGCGACCGTGAACGGTGTCGTTCCCGAAGCCGCGATACCGACGAGCGCATCCTCTGCGCGAACGTCGCGGCTCACCGCGGCGATCGCCGCGTCAGCGTCATCCTCGGCTCCCTCTGCCGCCGCAAAGTATGCGCGCTCACCGCCGGCCATGATGACGCGCACGAGCGATGCATCGACGCCGTAAGTCGGCGGGAGCTCAGACGCGTCGAGCATCGCGATGCGACCGCTCGTTCCCGCTCCGACGTAAAAGAGATGGCCGCCGTTCGAAAGCCGCTCGGCGATCTGCTCGATCGCATGCGCGATCCGCTCGCTTTGGGCGGCAACCGCGGCTGCAACCGTCGCATCCTGCTCCTGAATGATCCTGACAATTTCAGCCGCGGTTGCGGAATCGATGGCGAGGCTTTGCTCGAGGCGGTCCTGACTCATGAGGTGTGAACGATAGCGTTGTACGATGACCTCCACAATGGCGCTCACGTGGTTCCAGCGGCTTCAGGTCGCGTTTCGCGGCTGGTCACGAAGACGCGAAGAGGAAGCAAAGCGACGCGAGCAGGACCTTCTTCGCCGCAACGTCACGTGGGGAAGCAAGCCGGAGGCGGCACCGGCGGCGGCCGCCGCAACCGCACGCTCCAATGCGCGGACCATCGACATCGAGGGTCTGCAGGTCGCGTATCTCGACGAGTCAGGGCAGATCGGCTACTACCTCGACGTCGAGAGCGGAAACGTCGTCGAGGCGCGAGATGCTCCGACACGCGCCGACGTCGAGAAGAGCACACGTTTCCAGCGTGTCCCGTCGCGCACGCCGGAATCGGAGGCTGAGGATCGGAGTGCGTTCATCGCTACCCTCGAGCCGTCGGGCGTTCGGCAGTCGCTGTCGATGACAATGGACGCGAACGAATTCCGGAAGATGCTCGCGAGCGACCGCTCGATCGAGCGCGCCTGGTACAACTTCAAGAACCAGCGAGCGACATCCGCGATCGAATCGTGGCTTCGGCGTCTCGGTCACTGAGGCCGGAGCGGCTTACGACGACGATCGTCACGTCGTCTTCGAGCGTCTCCGATTCGCCGGCATGGGCGAGGACCGTGTCGGTCACGGCGTTCGCGATCACGTTCGCGCCATTCCCATGCATCTGCGAAAGCGCCTGCGCGAGCAGCGGCGCGCCGAGCTCTTCTCCCTCTTCACTCTGCGCCTCGGATACACCGTCAGTGAAGAGCACCAGCGAATCGCCCGGCTCGAGTGTCAGCGTGCGGTTGACGTACTCCGCGCCGGTCACGACGCCAAGGAGAAGATCGCTGGCCTCGACTTCTTCGACCCCGTTGCGGCGGATCCAGAGCGGCGGCGTGTGACCGGCGTTCGCGTACTCGACGACGCCGGTCGTCGTATCGAGCCGCCCGAGGAAGAGAGTCACGAACTTCGATCGCGGAAGCGTCTCACGCAGTGATGCATTGAGCTGCGACACAAGCGTTGCCGGATCGGGATCGGTCTTCGAGAAAATTCTGAACGCGACCTGCAGCCCCGCCATCATCAGGCCTGCAGTCACTCCTTTGCCGCTCACGTCGCCGACAACGAAATAGACGCGGCCGTCGGGACGGACGACGAAGTCATAGTAGTCGCCACTCACGCTGCGGCACGGCTGGTTGATGCCCGCAAAGCTGTACCCGGCGATTCCTGCGGGCGCCGGCGCGAGAAGCCGCCGCTGGATGTTCGAAGCGGTGCGCAGCTCTTCATCCATCAGCCGCTTCTGCAATGCTTCTTCGCGAAGGCGCGTGGTTTCGAGCTTGATCGCCGCGAAGCTTGCGATCTGTGCAATGAGCCGCACGTCCGCCTCCGAGATCACCTTCTGTGTCAGCCGGAAGTCGAGATAGAGCAGGCCGACGACGCTGTTGCCGATCATCATCGGCGCCGCGAGGATCGAACGGATGCCCTGCATCACGATCGACTTCGCGCTGCTCAGCTTCTCGTCCGCGGCGACGTCAATGAATGCGAGCGCCTTCTTCTCTTCGACGATCGTGGACAGCAGCGTGTTGCTGATCGTCAGCTCGCTCGTGTCGTGCGGGTCTTCGCGCCGGACTTCGACCTTGTCGAACGACTGCCCATCTTCGGCGAGCAGCGCAATCGCCGCGCGTGAGGGATTGAGGTGCTCCATGACGCGATCGACGATGAAGCCGAAGAGCTCGTCCATCGAGCGGTCCTCGATGAGCTCGCGCGCGAGACGGTTCAGCGTGCGCAGCCGGATGACGTCCTGCGAGTCGGAGCCGGCGCGCTCGATCTCTCCGATCGGAATTGCGATGCTCGGCCGCTCCGCTGTGTCGGCGACCGCGAGGAAGCGGTCGGTGTTCGACTCAGGCGTTTCGAAGATGATCTCGGTATCGCCGAGCCGGATGCGGTCGCCCGGCTTGAGAGGCATGTCGCGCTCGACGCGCGTGCCGTTCAGATACGTCCCGTTCGCGCTGCCGAGATCCTTGAGGAGCCACGTCGCGCCCGACGCGATGATCTCCGCATGCTTGCGCGAGAGATAGCGGTCCTTGATCGGGATCGAGCATTCCGAGGCGCGGCCGATCGACACATTCACTCCCTGAAGCGGCTGCTTGAAAGGGGAG
>JAENWF010000081.1 GCA_016650215.1 Thermoanaerobaculia bacterium | reverse complement strand
GCCACGAGCCATGCATGACGTGGCGCCGGCTTCAGCCGGCGGCTTTTCGTCCCCTCCAGGTTCATCACCTGGATGGCAAAGCGAGTTTCGCGACCAGCTTCTTCGGAGCGATCGCCCGGTAACTCTCATTGATCCACGATTTCAGCAGATCGAGCGGCGGCTTTTCCTTTGGACGGAGATGTGCGGTGACCCAGCCATGTTTCCCGAGCCCGTAACCGGTCGGCTCCGTGAATGGCAGATCGGCGGCCATGTCGCGCGACTGCGGCAGCTTCACCGAGATCGAGACCTCGTCGTCATGCAATGAGAGGAACACGAACGCCTTCTTGTTGACCTTGAACGCGCGATGTCCCCATGGAAAGTCTTCGACGACTTCCGGGAACGTCAGCGCGTGCTCACGCAGCTTCTCCTCGATCTTCCGAACAGCCGCCGGAGCGTTCACCGTTTCGTGCACGGAGCGGCATGTTACTCCCTTGACGAGCGTCAACTGAGTGACTATATTCAACCAAATGGTTGATCGTTCTGGAGCACTCGATTCGGTCTTCGCCGCGGTCTCCGACCCGACTCGTCGCGCGATCCTCGCTCGTCTGCAATCGGGCGAGATGACCGTCAGCGAGATCGCCGCACCGTACGAGATGTCCCTTCACGCTGTCTCGAAGCACATCCGTGTGCTCGAGAGCGCCGGGCTCGTCGAGCGCGACATCCGCGGGCGTGAGCACTTCTGCCGGATCGACGCGAGGCCGTTGCGCGAAGCCGCCTCATGGATCGACCACTATCGCGAGTTCTGGGAGCAACGCCTCGAAGCCCTCGAGCGCCACGTCATGGCGCGTCGCAAGAAAAAGGAGAAGAAATGAAGACAGAAACTCAGACCGATCTCGTCGTACGCCGCACGATCCCTGCATCTGCCGAAGAGTTGTTCGATGCCTGGCTTGACCCGAAGAGCCTCGCGCTGTGGATGACTCCGATGGATGGGATGACCCCCGCTACGGTGCGGAATGATCCGCGCGTCGGCGGCGAATACGAGATCATCATGCATGCCCCCGGTCACGATTACCCCCATCGCGGCAATTACAGAGTGATCGACCGGCCGCGGCGCCTGGCGTTTACCTGGCTCTCAGACGCTACGGGTGATCGCGAGACAGTCGTGACGGTGGAGTTTGTCCCGCGTGGCGCGAAGACCGAGGTCGTGCTCACGCATGCCGGACTTGATGACGATGCCCAGACCAAGCACACGCAGGGATGGAGCGGTGTGCTGGAGAAACTCGAGAAATTCGTGTGATACGTCACTTCCGAACGCACGCGAGGAATCTGGGGCGCGCCATCCCGACTCGGATTCCTCGCTGCGCTCGGAATGACTCTACGCCGGGAGCTTCTTCCAGGCGACGTACGGTTTCGCGAGTTGCCGCAACGTCCAGTTCTTCAACTGATATGCATGCGTCGCGAGTGACGGCTCGACGAGTCCAGCCGTCTCCTCGGGCTGCACGACGAGCGAGACCTCGATCGGCAGGATCCCGATCGGCAGGCCTGCACGCCTGCAGCTCTCGTGAAGGTACGCGAAGACTTCGCGCATCGCCTCGGGCTCGGGCGGTGGTTCGTTCTCCATCTCACTGCCGGCAGTCGGTCGGAAGATGCAGACTGTGGGAAATGCGCCGGCGTTCACGATGCGGTCGATGCCGCGCTTGGTCGCCTCGATCGGTTCGACGCCGGCGATGATCTCGCCCGATACGCGTCCGCGCCCGAGCTTCTTCGCCGTGTACTCCATCGCCTCGAAGAACGCCTTCTGCCCGACCGTGGCTGCCTTGCCGGGACAAATGCGCGCGAAGACCTCCGGGTCTTCGAATTCGTAGCAGAACGAGAAGTGATCTGTTCCTGCTTCGATCAGCTCGTCGTATTCGTGAAACATGTGCCTTGGAACAGGCACCGCCTGCACGCCGATGAAGCCGCCCACGTTCTTACGCACGGCACGCACATACGGCTCGCACATCCGCAGCCCATGCATATTCTCTTTGTCGTCGAGATCTTCGTAGTGATAGCCGGTGTTGAAGTGGGTGAAGATCGCGCCCGACTCTTCACGCGCCGCGCGCGCGACCTCGATCACATCCTCGACGCGCTTGCGCGACTCTTCAGCTGATCCGACGTTCTGTCCGGTCGTGCAGAACTTGCATGCCTTCGAGATCGTCGAGGCCCAGTAGAGGCAGCGCGCGGAGACGTAGATGCCGAGGTAGTTGCCCTGGAGTACGCCGATCCGGCTCATCGGCGTGCCAAACGACGTATGGCGCGAGTACCACGCAGGCTCAGCAGGGAGCGAGACCGCGTAGTCCGTCGCATTGCGGGTGTCGACCACACGAAACTCGCCTGCGGTCTCCTTCAGCTCGAACGGCGAGAGCAGTGCGAAGCGCTCGACCACCGGCACGTTCATCCAGATGTTCTTCGGCTTCGAAGGGATGACGATCTCGAGCCCCGAGCCGAGTCCCGCGCGTGTCCGTGTGATGCGGCGGCCGACTTCGCCAGCATGGCAAGAGGGGTCGATCCGCATCCCGCGGCAGAACAGCTCGATCTCGAGCTCGACCGGTTTCAACATGGAGTCAGTGAACTGCCGGCGCCCCACAGTGGCGTGTGATGGACGACACAAGCCCGTGTGAGCAGGGCTACGGCTCGGTGCACAGGGGGGAACGATCATGAATACACCGACGGAGGTGGCCATGGCCCGGAAAGCGACATCGAAACCAGCACTCCCTCAGACCGAAGAAATTCTGCGTTCGGAGGCGATCAACCGCCTGCGTTCGGAGCTCGGAAAATTCACGGACATCGAGAACTCGATCTGCAAGGTCGCAGGGGAGCGCGGCATCTTCTGCAACGGCTTCAAGCGCTATACCGACGATGAGCTTCGCAACCGCTACTCGTGGATCGTGGCGAAGCGGCCGGACATGACGCGCGAAGAGCTCGAGGAAGTGGCCAACAGCTGGCAGCTCGCGCAGCAGGACGTGTACGACATGCCGGTCGCGTGTGATGTCCAGCAACGGGTTCACGACACCTGCCGCGGCTGGAACGATTTTACGAACGAGCAGATCGGGCGGTTCTACTTCCAGATCACAGGAAACGAGATCAGAATCGTTTGACTGTGACGTATCCCGCGCACTTCGAATCGGATGTTGTTCTCCGCAACGGCCGGACGCTGCGGGTGCGGCCGATCCGCGTTGAAGACCGGACATCGCTGCTCGATCTCTACAGCGGGATGTCGCCCGACAGTCTTCATTCCCGTTTTTTCGACTCGCGCACACCTGACGCCGCGCTGGTCAGCTCGCCAACCGACGTCGATTACGACTCGGACTTCGGCGTCGTGGGAGAGATGGGCGGCGGACTCGCAGGCGTCGCGCACTACTTTCGCTCGCACCGCAATCCGCGCGTCGCCGAAGTCGCATTCGCGATCGCTGACAGCGCGCAGGGATGCGGCATCGGCACGCATCTGCTGCACAAGCTCGCGCAGGTCGCGCGCACGCACGATATCGATGAGTTCTCTGCGGAGGTGCTGTCCGAGAACCAGAAGATGCTCGACGTCTTTCTCTGCTCGGGCTTCGATGTGAAGAGCCGATCGTCGGACGGGGCGATCCACGTTTCATTTCCGATCGCGGCAACTGGAGAGTCCGGCGACCGCGCGGCGGAGCGATCGCTGAAGGCCGCGTACGCATCGATGCAGTCGATCTTCGAGCCGCGGTCGATAGCGGTCGTCGGTGCGAGCCGCACTCCCGGCCAGATCGGCAGGACGATCCTGACGAATCTCAGAAGCGCGCAGTACACCGGAGCTCTCTATGCAGTGAATCCAAACGCAACCGACATCGATGGTGTGCCGTGCGTCGCCTCGCTCCGCGACATTGACGGGCCGCTCGATCTCGCGGTGATCGCGGTGTCCGCCCAACACGTCGAAAGCGTGGTTGACGACTGCGTTGCGAAGGGTGTCAATGCCGCCGTCGTCATCTCGGCAGGATTTGCAGAGACAGGCGAGGAGGGTCGCGAAGCGGAACGGCGTCTCGTCGAGAAAGCACGCGCCTCAGGGATGCGGGTGGTGGGCCCGAACTGCATGGGGGTGATCAACACCGATCCCGCCTTCAGCATGCACGCGACATTCACGCCGATCTTTCCGCCACGCGGGAACGTTGCAATGTCGAGCCAGAGTGGCGCCCTCGGCCTTGCGATCCTCGACTACGCGCGGACGCTGAATATCGGCTTCTCTACGTTCATCTCTGTTGGCAACAAGGCCGACGTTTCGGGGAATGACCTCATTCAGTACTGGGCCGAAGATCCGCACACCGACGTGATGCTGCTCTACCTCGAGAGCTTCGGGAACCCGCGCAAGTTTGGCGAGATCGCGCGTCGCGTCGCCCGGCGGAAGCCGATCGTCGCGGTGAAGGCCGGGCGATCGAAAGCAGGTGCGCGCGCAGCGTCGTCGCATACAGGGGCGATTGCGTCGAGCGACGCAATCGTCGGCGATCTCTTCCGCCAGGCGGGGATCATCAGGACCGACACGCTCGAAGAGCTGTTCGACGTCGCCGCACTGCTGGCGAATCAGCCGCTTCCGCAGGGACGTCGTATCGCGATCGTCACCAACGCCGGGGGGCCGGGAATCCTCGCGGCGGATGCGTGCGAGGCGAACGGGATCGAGCTTGCGCAGCTCTCTCCCGCGACGACGGAAGCGCTTCGCGCATTTCTGCCCGCGGCAGCGAGCGTCGCCAACCCTGTGGACATGATCGCGAGCGCGACGCCCGACTACTACCGGCGCTCAGTGAAGCTCGTGCTCGAAGACGAATCGGTAGACGTGGTGATGATCATCTACATTCCGGTAAACGCCGCCGCCGCAGCGGAGGTGTCGGAGGTGATCCGCGAGTGCGCGGGCGACTCGCGAGGAAAGACCCTCGTCGCGACATTCATGAGCGCACTGGGAACGCCGTCGGCGCTGACGCCGGTGCCATCGTTTCCGTTCCCCGAGCGTGCGGTGAATGCGCTCGCACGCGCGACGCGCTACGCGGAATGGCGGCGCCGTCCCGTCGGAGTACCGACCGATTTTTCCGATCTGGATCACGCCGCGATGCGCAACGTGATCGACAGCAAAATCGCGGCCGGTGGGGGCTGGCTCGACGCAGCCGGAGTCCATGCGCTGCTCGATGCGGCGCGAATCGCCGCCGCGCGATTCGAGCCGGTGACGACAGTATTCGATGCGGTCGCGGCCGCGATGCGCATCGGCTTTCCGGTCGTCCTCAAAGCTCAGGGGCTCGAACTGCTTCACAAGACCGAATCAGACGCGGTGCGCCTCAATCTCCAGGACGAGCGCGAGGTTCGCGAGGCGTTCGTCGACCTCCAGTCACGCCTCGGCACGAAGATGAGCGGCGCGATCGTGCAGCAGATGATCGGCGGAGGAGTCGAGCTTATGGTGGGCTCGACGGAGGATCCGACGTTCGGCCAGGTCATTGTCGTGGGCGCCGGTGGAACGATGGTCGAGCTTCTCTCCGATGTTGCGTTCCGCATCCATCCGCTGATGGATCTCGATGCCGAGGACATGCTGCGCGAGGTGCGCGTTTGGAAACTGCTGGAGGGCTTCCGTGGCGCGAAGCCTGCGGACGTGCGTGCGGTCTCCGAGGTGCTGCTGCGCGTTTCGGCGCTGCTCGAGATCTGTCCCGAGGTGCGCGAGCTCGACATCAATCCGCTCAAGGCGCTGGAGGATCGAGCGGTGGTGCTCGATGCGCGAATTCGAGTTGCCGCAGCGTTACCGGCCGCGCCATCGAGAAGAATCGCGTACTGATGTCGCGCTACGGCAGTTCCAGCTTCGTCGCTACTTCCCGAATCTCCGGTCCGATCCAGCAATACGGTCCCGCCTGCGCGAAGCCGGCGCGCTCGATCAGTCGCTGGTAGAACGCCGCCGGGCGCGGAATCAGGCCGTCGAGGTCGCCGATGATCTCGTCCTCTTTCGTCAGCACCTCGATGTACGCGACCCCGCCGGTGAGACGTGCAAGCTCAGGGAGTCCGGTTCGCAGGTCGCGCTCGCTGAGGTAGTGCATCACATCGGAGCAGATCACGAGATCGAAGGAGTCACGGAAACGAAGCGAAGCGAGATCGGCGAAACCGCCCTTGCGGAGATTCCGCGACGCTCCGTATCGTTCTACGGCGTAGTCGCTCGGATCGATCCCGATGTACGCGATGTTGCGGCGGACAGCACGGAGTCGCGGCAGCCAGGCTCCTTCGCCGGCACCGACATCGAGAACCGTTTCGATCGGCCGGCGGAGGAAGTACTCGGCGAGCGAGACGGCCACGATCGTCTTGCGTCGCACCTCGCCGCGATCGTGAACGCGGTGATTGCGGCTGCGGTACCACTTGTCGAAATAGGCCCGGTCGTACTGCTTGCTCATAGCGCGTGGTGCCGCCCGATGCCGAGGCGCCGCAGCCATCCGACGAGCCGCGGCATCTTCCCTTCGGCTTTGCTGAGGATCTTCTCGGCCGAGCGCGTTTTTGGGAAGAACGTCAGGAAGGCGAGCAGAAAAAAAATCCAGCCCTGCAGGACCGGCAGGAGGCTTCCGATGACCCCGAGGATGAGAAAAATGATGCCGAGGGTGATGCGGAGAATGACCATGAGCTATTTCTGCTTGAACTCTTCGAGGTCCACGTATCGGGCAGGGATCTTCTGGAACTCGATCACGCCGTAGCGTGCGAGCTCTTCGGGGGAGACCTTGTCGACCGCAATGAGACCCTCGACTTCGCCGCTGTGGCCTTCGAGCTCCCATCCCGTCCAGATCTCGGTTTCGCTGAATGGTCGCAGCGAAATTTTCTGGATGTACCTCGCCAATTGATCCTCCGGAACGCGGCATTCTATACAATCGCGACATGAATACAGCCGAGCTCCTCGGGCAGGTGCCGTTATTCAAGCTCCTGGATGAAACCGAACGCGCCGATCTGGAGCGTGTGCTCGAGCGCAGGACGTTCACCGGCGCGGAGAAAGTCTTCTCGATCGGTGAGCCGGGTGACTCGCTCTACATCGTCGGGACGGGGAGTGTCGAGCTTTCGATCAAAGACAACACCGGATCGAAAATCGTCCTCGCCCTCTGCAACGCTGGCGAGATTTTCGGCGAGCTCTCGCTCTTCGACGGCGGTGCGCGCACGGCGAGCGCAGTCTGCCTCGAAGAGACCGAGCTCTTCGTCCTCGATCGCGACGATCTGCTCGCGTTTCTTCGCCGCCATCCCGATGCCGCTCTCGATCTCCTCACGACGATGGGGCAGCGCATGCGCAGCACCGACGAGATCCTCCGCCGCCGCGCCGCCCGCAACATCAACCTCGAGATCGAGCTCAGCTCCACAACGATCGAGAAGATCGCAGACGCCATCGCCGGATTCAGCGGAAGCATTCCCTTCCTCGTGATGAATGTGCTCTGGTTCGCGGGCTGGATCGGCTGGAACTCAATTCCCGGCGTCTATCACTTCGACCCGTACCCCTTCGGATTTCTGACGATGGTCGTTTCGCTAGAGGCGATCTTTCTCTCGATCTTTGTCCTCGTCAGCCAGAACCGGCAGACCGCGAAGGATCGTTTGCGCGCCGACGCGGAGTACGAGGTGAATCTCAAGGCAGAGCTGGAAATCTCGCACATGCACGAGAAGGTCGATTTCCTGACTGAGGAACTGCTCGCGCGAATCCCGCGGCGCGAGCGCGTTGTGAAAGCATCTTAGAAGCGAGTGCTGAGTGCACTCAGGACTCAGCACTCAGTCCTGATCATCGCAGGTGGCGGAACATCTCCGGGACGAACTCGCCGTCGCTTGCCTCCCGTGCTGCCAGAGCGATCTGCTCCTGCATCACGTCGAGTGGCACGGGGTTCTGGTATCCGTGGAGCGCGGCCTTCATCGCATCGAGCGGAGTCACGTTCGACGTGCGCACGGCGCGATAAACCTTGACGGCGATCGCCTCCGCAGCGCCTGGTGTGAGCAGCGGCGGAATGATCGGCTCGAGCGCGGCGAAATCGGATTCTTCGAGAATCACACCGCGCCGGTTCGCGAGCGCGCGGATGAGCGAGAAACCTTCGCGTGAATTCGTCGACGGGAAGATCGGAATCTTCACGTCGATGCGTCCCGGACGCTTGAGATCGACTTCGATCAGGTCGGGACGGCTCGATGCGAGCACCCAGACGATCCTTCCGCGGTTCGCGGTGTCGCTCATCTGCTGCGCGAACATCCCGTAGATGCGCCCCGACAAACCGGAGTCGGACGACCCTGCGTCGCGTTTGCCGAGGGCCTGATCCGCTTCGTCGATGAAGACGAAGCAGCGGCCGAGCCCCTTGAGCAGGCGGAAGATCTTCTCGAGATTTCCTTCGGTGCTGCCGACCCATTTGTCGCGGAAGTTCTTCAGCTTCACGACCGGCACGCCTGCCTCGCCCGCGAGACATTCGACGAGGTAGGTCTTGCCCGTGCCGACGGGACCGCAGATCAGGTATCCCATCGGAAGAGCCTGAATGTCGTTGTTCCGCCAGAGTTGAATGTCCTGGCGCAGCCACGCTTTCAGCTTGTCCTGTGCGTAAACGTCGTCGAGCGTGCGCTGCGACTCGATGAACTCGATGAGGCCGCCGGCGTCTTTCTCGACGAGATCCTTTTTGAGAGTGACGAGGTCGGCTGGTGTGAGCGCCGTCTTCTCGTGATTCTTGATGCGCAGCGTGTTTTCGACTGACGAGAGCGTTGCACCGGTGAGCTCGTGCGCGAGAACGTCGAGCTTCCCGCTGAATGTTGCAAGCGCGTGCGGGAACGACGACGACATCTGCGTGAGCGCAGCCTGGAGTTGCTGAGGCGGAGGCATCGGGATCCCGACTGCCGCGGCGCGCGGGTTGTTGACGATCAGGGGATGAAGGTCGTTGAGGTTCTCGGTGACGAGCCAGGTGACGAGGCTGTGATTCGAGAGTTGTTCGTCGGAGGCCCAGTCACGGATGAGCATCGCGAGTGCGTTCAGATCGTAATTGAGCGAGCCGGGGATGGCAGGCGCGACGAGATGTGCGGCGCGCATGTAGAAACCGATCTGCGGCGACTCCTGTCCGAGGCGAGCGAGATTCGCGGCGTAGCGGAAGTAACGCGTCAGAAACTCGGTGGCGGCTCGCGGCGCGCGCGGCAGTTCTGGATGCTCCTTGAAGCCCGGCCACGTCGCGAGGATCTCGCCGCCTTTGTCGAAGCGGATTCCGTTTCCGAGGTCGTAGCTGATGACGACATCGAAGCGCGGCATCATCACGCGGCGGAGAAAGTCATAGAGACTGCCGAGAGTCGGCTCCTCGATCGGCAGAACGAAACGGTAGTTGACGTTGCCGTAGAGGATGAACTGGCTCGCCGCTTTGCTCTCGTAGAGTGAGATGAGCTTCGCGGCCCAGGGCGGCAGAAGTGCTCTCATTCGGTCTCCCTCCGATTCTCGCTGTCCGACGGCCCGAGCATCTGCGAGGTCACATCGACGGCGGCCGAGACGCTCGTCGGATGGCCGCGCAGGCTGGCTTCTCCGAGGGCGACGTCGTACTGCGCCTCGATTCGCGCGAGGTCGCTGTCAATCTCCGCGAGCGAGGTCTCGCGCTCGCGGATGTGACGGAGGCGCTCTCGCGTGAGTTGAAGCGTCGCTTCTCTCGAAGCGCGAAGCGCACTCTCGCCCGGGTCGCGCCCAATTTCCCCTTCGAGGCCGGCGATCTGCTGCTCGAGCTCCGCGCGATCGCTTTTTGGTGCGAGTGCAATCACGTTTCGTTGTGCGGTGAGCAACTGAAGGTGCAGCCACGAAAGTCTCCGGAGTGCGGCACGGTCGCTGTCAGCGAGGAGATCTTCGTCGTGCGGCGCCGTCGATTCGAGACGCTTACGCTTCTCCTCGAGCCGCACATGACGTTGCCGCGCGGAGCCGCCGAGCTGCGACAGCAGTGCGTGCCGAGTCTCGTCGGTATCTTCATTCAGAATTGCGACGCGCGTCTCGTCCACCGAGCGGCGGAAGCCTCCGTTCGACGACATCGTCGTGAGATAGATCAGCTCCGCCAGGCCTGCTGTCATCCAGAGCGATGGCTCGAACCATCCCGCGACGACAGCCGTGACGACGGCGAGCGCGTTCCAGGGAATGAGTCCAAGCAGCGGCAGCGACGGCCGGGCCCAGAACGCGGCGGAGAGATAGCGCATCGGTGCGCCAGCTTACTCGGTCGTGGTCGTCGGCCCGAGAACGTTCGCGCGAGTGGTTTCGGTCGTGGTGCTCGAGCTCTCGGTGGCCGGCTCGATCGCGATCCCTTCCTTCGCTGCAAAATCGGCGAGCGCCTGATCGGCGAGCGCCTTCTGCTCACCTTCCTTC
>JAENWF010000080.1 GCA_016650215.1 Thermoanaerobaculia bacterium | reverse complement strand
GGTAAGGGTGAAATGGTGCGGTAAGAGCGCACCGCGTCCCGCGTGAGCGGCGACGGCATGGCAAACCCCCTGCGGAGCAAGACCAAATAGGGAAGCAGTGGACCCGCCCGTGTCCGTTGAAAGCTTCCGGGTAGGTTGCTTGACCACCGCGGTAACGCGTGTGGCAGACGAATGATCCTCATCCGCGAGGAAACAAAATTCGGCTTACAGATCCGCTCCACACTTTTTCTTCCCGCATGGCCCGCCGCTCGCTAGACTCCGCGCGACATGGCTCTGATCAAACCGCGCGCGCTTCCCTCCAATCCGCACATCGCAGTTCTCGCCGCGTCGTCGCCGTCAGAAATGCCGCGCATTCAGGAGGCCGCTCGCCACCTCGAGGCCCGGGGCGCGCGTGTCACCCTCGCCGCGAACATCGATCATCATCACCGCGGGTATCTCGCGGGGAGCGACGAGGAGCGCCTGGCAGAGCTCAACCGTTACTTGAGGTCTTCCGAGGTAGACGCCATCTTCTTCGCTCGAGGCGGCTACGGCGCGATGCGGATCCTCGAGCAGGTTGACTATGACGCGATCCGCAGAAATCCGCGCCCCATCGTCGGCTTCAGCGACGTCACCGCACTTCATCAGGCGATTGCGATCCGCGCCGGCGTCGCATCGTTTCACGGACCGATGCTCAACCTCGACTTCTACAACACCCTCTCATCCGATCGCGACTCCTGGTTCTGGTCGCTGCTGCGAGGCGACGCACCGCTCACGCACTCGTTCGTGCGCGAAGACGTGGTCCGTGAAGGCGAGGCCGAAGGGATTCTCTTCGGCGGATGCCTCTCGATCACGACCGCGCTCACCGGCACTCCATTCGACTACTGGATCGAAGACGGAATCTGGTTCTGGGAAGACGTCGACGAGCCGGTTTACCGCGTCGATCGGATGTTGACCCACCTGAGGCTGTCTGGCAGAATGCGCTCGCTTCGAGGCGTGGTCATCGGCAAGCTCAAAGGGTGCGGAGGGGAGGCGGAAATGACTGCGTTACTCGCTGAATTCTTCTCTTCATTCGGCATCCCGGTCGTCCGCAATTTTCCATTCGGTCACCATGGCGACAACCTGCTCATGCCGATCGGCGCGCCGATCCGCCTCAGTACCGCGGATCTCATGTTCACCATCACAGAATCCGTCGTTGCCCGCTGATAAGATCGTGTGCACATGAAGGCTGTATTCAAATCGACCGGCGGCGGACGTGATCCGCTGAAAGATTCCACCGCGACCTTCCCCGCCGGTGAGCTGATCTTTGGCCAGGGCGACCTCGGCACGGACATGTTCATCATCCAGGAGGGAGAGGTCGACATCGTCAAGCACATCGGAAACGAGTCGCATCTTCTCTCGCACCTCGAGAAAGGCGACTTCTTCGGCGAGATGGCGCTGATGGAAGCCGCGCCACGAACAGCCGATGCAGTCGCGAAGAGTGACGTGAAGGTCCTCGTCATCAACGGCTCGCGCTTCGACGAGATGCTCCGCAAGAACCCGGAGATTGCGGTCCGCATCATCCGTAAATACTCGAAGCGTCTGCGCGAGGCGAACACTCTCCTCGAGCGTCTCGTCGGCCGGGAGGTCGATGAGGATCAGATCTCCCTCGGCTCGACGCAGGGGGGGCCGAGCGAGAAAGCCGCGCGGCATCGCCTCGTTGACGTCGCCACCGGTACGGCGTTCTTTTTCTCCAGCGGCGACGAAACGACGATCGGTCGCTCCGATCCGGTCACCGGCATCCTCCCCGATGTCGATCTAACGCCGGTCGATACGAACCGTTCGGTCTCACGCCGCCACGCGAAGATCATCAAGAGCGGCAGCGACTACATGGTGCTCGAAGAAGTCGGCACCGTGAACGGTACGTACGTCAATGACCAGCGGATCCCCACCGGAACGCCAGTCGCTCTCCACAATGGCGACCTCGTCAAGATCGGACTGATCGCGATGAAGGCGGTATTTGACTAAGGTTACGAGTGACGCGTGACGAGTGACGGGTGGAACCGTTTGACTCTCTCGTGACCTGCTTTAGCCACAGGTCGTAGAGTTCGTCGGCCTTTTAGACGCGAGAACTTTCTTGAACCACCTTTTCACTTCAGGCTTGCCACTCGTCACGCGTCACTCCTACACGCTCGTGAAGACTCCATAGCTCAAGCAGCAGAGATTCGCGACAATACCCCCGTGCCGCCCCCCACTCCCGACACGCCCCTTCAATTCCTCAAAGGAGTCGGTGAGGGCCGTGCTGCATTGCTCGCGGAGAACGGGCTCGCGACGGTTCGCGATTTACTCGGGTTCTTTCCCTTCCGCTACGAGGACCGGCGGCATCCGACTCCGATCGCGGAGCTGGGGCACTACCTCGATCAGCCGGTTCTGCTTCGCGGGCGCGTCGTTTCGGCGGCGGCGAAAGTGTCGCCAGTGAAGCGGATGAAGATCTTCGAGGCACTCTTCGACGATGGGACCGGCACGGTGATGCTGGTCTGGTTCAACCAGGGATTCCTCGCGGACCAGATCAAGCGGAACGACCGGCTCGCGATTTACGGAGCGCCGCGCCTTTCGTCGCAGAAAGGGCGGCTTCAGATCGAGAGTCCCGACTGGGAGAAGATCGACGAAGAGTCGGAGCACGAAGGGTCGATCGTTCCGATCTATTCGAAGATCGGGAACATCCCTCCGAAGGCGATGCGGCGGATCATGGTGCAGGCTCTCGAGGCGCTGCCGTCGCTCAGCGATCCGATGCCGGCGGACGTGCGCGAGCATCTCGGTCTCGCAGGCCTTGCCGAATCAATCGCGGCGATCCACCGACCGGCCGAGCTCACGCCGGAGTTTCTCCGGTACCGCTCGCCTGCTCATCTGCGCGTGGTAATGCAGGAGTTCTTCACGTTTCAATTGACGCTGCGGGTCCGCCGCGCGACTGAAGATGTGAAGAAGAAGTCGCGGGCGATCACGATCGACGATGCGCTGCGCGCAGAGGTGAAGCGGATCCTGCCGTTCAAGCTGACAGGTGCACAGAAACGTGTGCTACGCGAGATCGCCGACGACCTTCGCGCGAGCCGCCCGATGTACCGCCTTCTGCAGGGCGACGTCGGCAGCGGCAAGACGATCGTCGCGCTGATCGCGGCGATGATCATGATTCGCAACGGACATCAGGTCGCGCTGCTCGCGCCAACCGAGATTCTCGTCGAGCAGCACTTTCAGCGTATTGGTCAACTACTTGACGGGGCGGTCGTCGTCGCTCGCGCGAGTGGATCGATGACGGCCGGCGAGCGGCGAACGCTCATCGCGGGGCTGCGCGAGGGCTACATCCAGCTCGTCGTCGGCACGCATGCGATTCTGGAGGAAAAGATCGCGTTCAAGTCGCTCGGCCTCGCGATCGTCGACGAGCAGCATCGCTTCGGTGTCGAACAGAGGCAGCGGCTCTTCGCGAAAGGCGACACCCCCGACATTCTCGTAATGACCGCGACGCCGATCCCGCGCTCGCTCGCGCTCGCGATGTACGGCGACCTCGAGCTGTCGGTGATCGACGAGCTTCCGCCAGGACGCCAGCAGATCCGCACGGCGGTCCGCTCGCCCGCCGAAGCCGAGCGCGTCTATCGCTTCATCGACGACGAGCTCAGCTCCGGCGCGCAGGCATACATCGTTTATCCGATCATCGAAGAGTCGGAGAAGCTGAACCTCAAGCCGCTGACGCTCGGCTTCGAGTCGACGGTCAAGCGTTTCCCCGGGCGACGCATCGCGATGCTTCACGGCAGGATGACGCCCGGCGACAAAGAGGCGACGATGGCGCGCTTCAAGAACGGAGAGATCGACATTCTCGTCGCGACGACCGTCATCGAGGTCGGCATCGACGTGCCGAACGCCTCGATCATGCTGATCATCGACGCAGAGCGCTTCGGCCTCTCGCAGCTTCACCAGCTCCGCGGCCGCGTCGGGCGAGGGGAGCGAAAGTCGTATTGCATCCTGATGCACGGCACGAAGGTCGCGCCCGATTCCGCCGACCGGCTGCGGACGTTCGAAAAGACGCGTGACGGATTCGAAGTCGCGGAGAAAGATCTCGAGCTTCGCGGACCTGGCGAGTTTCTCGGAACGCGACAGTCAGGCGTGCCGCGCTTCCGCTTCGGCAATATCGTGCGCGATCACGATCTCATGGAGAAGGCGCGCGACGCAGCGATCGAGCTGGTCGAGCGCG
Organism: Thermoanaerobaculia bacterium; assembly: GCA_016650215.1. Classification (GTDB taxonomy): domain Bacteria; phylum Acidobacteriota; class Thermoanaerobaculia; order Gp7-AA8; family Gp7-AA8; genus JAENWF01. Next base: position 13,123 of record JAENWF010000080.1, on the reverse strand, counting down.
AAGGCGCTCAGCGCGGCGATGAGCTTGCGCGACGGCTCCTCGGCACGGCAGTCGAGGCGACACGGGACTGACGATCCCCACAACCCTGAGCGAAGCGAAGGGTCAATGGCCCCACCGCCGCCGACCATGCGACCCTCGGAATGACGTCGCCTTCTTCACCCTGTAATGTGAAACACATTCAATCCTAGCGAAGAAGAACGTGGCGGTTCTGTGTGGCGCCGTCGCCCCGCGGACACGTAACAGGCGGAAGCATTGTGGCAACGTGTCGCGCGGCAGGTGGAACTCGGTCATGGCAGCGCGCATCAGGCCGCAAGGCGATCTTGTCGGGACCACGCACCTGGTGCTTACGGACAACGGTACATGGCCATCCATCGCCCTCATGAGAGCGAAGTGTCTCGTCGCGTGGAGACCGGAGGGGCTCAACGTTGAGGCTTGCAATCGTAACTGGCGGGGAAAAAGTCTCGATCCTGCCTCGACTCGCTGCTGGCTCAATGGGTGGCCGCGCATCCGCCTGCAGGACGGCCAGTTCCTCGTGACATGGTTCACGGTAACCGAGGAGCGGAAACTTTCCCTGCAAGCACGGCTGGTGACGGCGGTCGGCTCCGTAAGTCAGGTTCCTGAAGAGTGGCTGCAAAACCTGAACGACGCGTGGACCCTCGACTTCGCGAGCATGCCGGGTCAGATTGCGATCGCGTACACGGTCCCGGTCGCAGCGTCGCCGTACGGCAACGCAGATCGGGCGTTTCTTCGTCTCCTGCCGCCGGACCCCCGTCCGTCGCGCCGCCGCGCAACCCGCTAGCGAACGCTCCGATTGCGGATCTGGCAGTGCGCACTTTGTTCGCGGCGAAACCGACCGATTGTCCTCGGTTATACTCGCGCCTCCACCTTCTTCCGGTGAGTCTCGATTGAATCCACAAGCCCAATACGTCCTCAGCGGTCTCCGACCAACCGGCCGCATTCACCTCGGCAACTACTTTGGAGCGATCCGCAACTGGGTGCGTCTCCAGGATCAGTACCGCAGCTATTGCTTCATCGCAGACTGGCACGCGCTGACATCCGACTACGCGGATCCTTCGAACATCCGGAAGGCAACGTTCGACGCGGTCGCCGATCTCCTGGCTGCCGGAATCGATCCGGAAAAGGCGACTGTGTTCATTCAGTCGGAGATCAAGGAGCATGCGGAGCTGCACCTGCTGCTCTCGATGACGACGCCGCTGCCGTGGCTCGAGCGCGTTCCGACCTTCAAGGACCAGCAGCAGCAGCTCCAGGACAAAGATCTCAACACCTACGGATTCCTCGGATACCCGCTGCTGCAGACCGCCGACATCATCATCTACCGCGCGAACTTCGTGCCGGTAGGCGAGGACCAGGCGTCACATCTCGAGCTCTCGCGCGAGATCGTCCGCCGCTTCAACAATTTCTACGGTCCTGTTTTCCCGGAACCGCAACCGCTCTTCACAGAGACGCCGAAAGTTCCGGGACTCGATGGGCGCAAGATGTCGAAGTCGTACGGCAACACGATCGGTCTGACCGCAAGCGCCGACGAGATTCGCGCGCTCGTCATGACGATGTTCACCGACCCGAACCGCATCCGCCGCAAAGACCCCGGCAACCCCGACATCTGCAATCTCTTCCAGTTTCACAAGCTGATGTCGCCGCCCGAGACCGTGACGCGCGTCGACCACGAATGCCGCACCGCACAGATCGGTTGTGTCGATGACAAGAAGCTGCTCGCCGAGATCATGATCGAGCAGCTCCGGCCGATTCGCGAGCGCCGCGAGCGATACGACCGCGAGCCGTCGTACGTGTGGGATGTGCTGCGCGAGGGAAACCGGAAAGCTCGCGAGCGCGCAGGTGAGACACTCGCGATGGTGCGCCAGGCGATGAAGATCGATTACCCGGAATTCAGATGACGACGATGGCCGACGAACAGAAAAAACGAGAGGAGCAGATGTCAGCTCCTGCGGAAACCGTCGCGACGACTCCGGTCGCCGGCGCACCGCTCGACGAGGAGCAGGACGAGGACGCGTACAAGCTCTCGCTCCCGTCGTTCCACGGACCGCTCGATCTTCTCCTGCACCTCATCAAGCAGCACAAGATCGACATCTACGACATCCCGATCCTGCTCGTGACCGAGCAGTACACGGCGTATCTCGACACGATGGACCAGCTCGACCTCGAGGTTGCCGCCGACTACGTCTACATGGCGGCGCTGCTGATCCACATCAAGTCGAAGATGCTGTTGCCGCGCGACGAAAACTCCGGTCTTCCAGAAGAAGATCCGCGCAAGGAGCTCGTCGACCGGCTGATCGAATATCAGCGATTCAAAGCCGTCGCAGAATCATTCGCGGAGCTCGACGTGGTCCGCATGGGGATGTGGCCGCGGCCTACCGTTCCGCGTCCGGGCAGCGACGCATCGGAGATCGACATGAGTGAAATCTCGCTCTTCGATCTCATCGACGCATTCCGCGGCGCGATCACCCGGTACAAAGAGGCGCATCCGCAGGGGATCGAGCTGCAGCGGATGGTGCACAAAGTCTCCGACAAGATGGTCGAGCTCTACACGCGTGTGCGCGAGAAGTCGCCGATCCGCCTGCAGTGGTTTCTCGAAGGTCGCGATCGCAACGAGCTCGTCACCGTCTTCCTCGGCATGCTCGAGCTCGTCCGCATGGGAGGCATCTCGCTGAAGCAGAGGGACATCTTTGGAGAAATTCTCATCTCGCGTACAGAAACGGAGATCGAGCAGGCGGCCTTCGCGCTGTTCGACAACAGCTAATTGACCACTCACATCATGGAACCAGCGGAATTACGCGCAGCACTCGAGGCCATTCTCTTCGTCAGCCACGAGCCGGTGGGTATCGATGACCTCGTGGCGGCGTTCAGCGACGAAGGAGCGGAGGCAATCACCGCGCAGCTCGAAGAGATCAAGCGCGTGCTCGAAGCGAACATCGGCGGTTTCGTGCTCGAGCAGGCCGCCGGCGGATGGCGTCTCGCGACGCGCGCCGAGCACGATCCGATCCTCAAGAAGTATTTTTCGAAGAAGGGCGAGAACCGCCTCTCGATCGCAGCGCTCGAGACCCTTGCGATCGTTGCGTACCGTCAGCCGGTCACCGCGCCCGAGATCTCCGACCTGCGCGGCGTCAACACGACCGGCGTCGTGCGCACGCTGCTCGAGCGCCGCATGATCCGCGTCTCGGGGCGCAAGAACGTCGTCGGCAGTCCATTCCTCTACCGCACGACGCGCGAGTTCCTCGTCCACTTCGGACTCAATGACATTCGCGACCTTCCGCGTCTCGAAGAGTTCGGCGATCTGATCGGCGAGAACCTCAACGAAGACGTCGTCGCGGCGATCAACGCGGCGGAACCTGCCGATCCGCAACTCATCGAAGAACCGGCGGGAGATGAGAATCTCGCAACCAACGACGATCTCGACGATGTGAGTGAGTTAGAATCGTCTGGCAGCGAACAGCAGCGAGAGTGATGGAACTGGAGCGACTGCAAAAAATCATTGCCCACGCCGGCTTCGCATCGCGAAGAGAAGCGGAGGTGATGATTCGAGAAGGGCGCGTCACGGTGAACGGCAAGATCGTCACCGAGCTCGGGACCAGAGCCGATGCCGCGCGCGATCATGTCAAGGTCGACGGCAAGCTGATCACACGCGCCGAGACGCATCGCTACATCCTCCTCTACAAGCCGAAAGAAGTGATGACGACCGTCGTAGATCCGCAGGGGCGCCGCACGGTCATCGATCTGGTGCGTGGCATTCGCGAACGCATCTACCCGGTCGGCCGGCTCGACTTTCACTCCGAGGGACTCGTTCTGCTGACCAATGACGGCGAGCTTGCTTTCAAGGTCTCCCATCCGACGCACGGTTCCGTGAAGACGTACCACGTGAAGGTGCGCGGAGTTCCCGAAGATCGCGTAGTCGAGAAACTGCAGCGAGGCATCACGATCGAAAGTAAGCGGACGCTTCCCTGCGAGATCACCCGGATGAAGACGACCGGCAAGAGCATCGACGAAGGCAATAGCTGGTTCGAAGTGAAGCTGCGCGAGGGACGCACCCAGCAGATCCGAAAGATGTTCAAGGCGATGGGTCATCCGGTCTCGAAGCTCAAGCGCGTCGCCATCGGACCGCTCTCCGATCCGAAGCTCACGCCCGGTGTCTGGCGCGAGCTCACGCGGCAGGAAGTGAAAATGCTCGAGACGATGAAGGAGCTGAAAACGGTCAAGCCGCGGCGTCCATCCTCGCGCAAGAAGAAGAGCATTCCGTCGAAGAAAGCCTCCGGTGCAAAGAAGGCTCCGGCAAGACGGGCGCAGGCTAAAGGCCGCACCTCCTCGGCGCGCACACGGTAGTGAAGGCACCGCTCATCGTCGCGATCGACGGTCCCTCCGGCGTCGGCAAGACTACGACGAGCAAGCTGGTCGCCCACGCGCTCAACCTTCCGCACATCGACACCGGAGCGATGTACCGCGCGATCGGCCTGGCCGCGACTCGCGCCGGCATCGATGTCCGCGATGCCGACGCGCTCGAGACGCTCGCCTCGAACACACACATCGAGTTCGTGCCGGGGGAGCCGCCACGAGTCATGCTCGACGGTGAGGACATCACCGCGCTCATTCGTACTCCTGAGATCAGCATGGCCGCCTCGCACGTTTCGGCGGTGCCGGCCGTCCGCCGCGTTCTTGTCCGCCTCCAGAAGGAGCTCGGGCGCCGGAACGGGGGAGTCCTCGAGGGACGCGACATCGGCACGAAGGTTTTCCCGCAGACACCTCACAAGTTCTTCCTGACGGCCGATCCGAGGGTCCGTGCCCAGCGCCGTCATGCCGAACTGGCGGCGAAGGGGACGCCGGTGCCATTCGAGACGGTTCTGGCAGAGGCGCTGCAGCGCGATGAGCAGGATTCGACGCGCGCCGATAGCCCGCTCAGCTACGACGAGACCTACACGGTCATCGACACCGCGGGGCTCTCGATTGATGAGGTCGTCAAGGCGATTGTTCGGGCCGTCCGGACACGCGTTCCTTGACGCCATTTTTCCCTCCCGTTAAACTCCCGATTTCAACGCGCATCAACAACTTAGCGTTGATTTTGGGTTTGCGAGTGCAGCCCGCAGCCGGGCGGCTTTTTTCGCCGTACCGCCTGCCAGGCTCGAGGGAGGTTCCCCAGTTCATGCCGTCCAGTGACGAACCGAAGAAGCCGAAACCGCAGAGCCGCGCTCTGGATACGGGGAACAACAACCTCGAAGGGCTCGGCATGGAGGAGCTTCTCAACCTCTATGACAAGAAGATGGCGACGTTTGCCGAAGGCGAGATCGTCCGCGGCCGCGTCATCAAGGTCTCCGGCTCCGACGTAGTCGTTGACATCGGTTACAAGTCCGAGGGGTTGCTTCCCACCCAGCAGGTTACCGGCTTCGATGGTCAGGTGAAGGTGAAGGCGGGCGACGAGATCGAAGTATTCGTCGAACGTCTCGAAGACTCATCGGGTTACGTGGCGCTCTCCCGCGAGAAAGCCGAGCGCATGCTCGTGTGGGACCGGATCGAGGAGGCGTTCAAGGCCGACGAGGCGATCAGCGGCCGGGTCATCGACCGTGTCAAAGGTGGTCTCTCAGTCGATGTCGGTGGCGTGAAGGCGTTTCTTCCCGGCTCGCTGATCGACACTAAGCCGATCAAGAATCTCGATGCGCTTCGCGGCCATGAGTACAACTTCAAGATCGTCTCGTTCGACAAGAAGCGGACCAACATCGTTCTGTCACGCCGCGCGATTGTCGAGGTCGAGCAGGCCGCCCAGAAACAGGTCACGTTCGGCCGCCTCGAAGAGGGGAAGATGACGCACGGCGTCGTCAAGAACATCACCGACTACGGCGTATTCGTCGACCTCGGCGGCATTGACGGCCTCCTGCACATCACCGACATCTCATGGGGCCGCGTCAATCACCCCTCCGAATACTTCAACGTTGGCGATGAGATCGAAGTGATGGTTCTGAAGTTCGATCCGGCGGCGGAACGGGTGTCCCTCGGTTACAAGCAGAAGTCGCAGGATCCGTGGTCGGATGTCGTCGTGCGCTACCCGCTCGGCAGCAAAGTCGGCGGGAAGGTCGTATCGCTTGCCGACTACGGTGCGTTCGTCGAGCTCGAGGATGGAGTCGAAGGACTGATTCACGTCAGCGAGATGTCGTGGACGAAGAAGGTCCGCAATCCGTCGAAGATGCTGACAGTCGGCTCGCACGTGGACGCGGTCGTCTCGGACGTCAACGTTCAGAACCGCCGGATCTCGCTCTCGCTGAAAGCACTCGAACAGAATCCGTGGGACACGATCGCCGAGAGGTACCCGGTCGGCGCCGTGATCAGCGGGAAGGTGCGCAACCTCACCGACTTCGGCGCGTTCGTCGAAGTGGAAGACGGCATCGACGGGTTGATCCACATCTCCGACATGTCATGGAACCGGCGCCTCAAGCATCCAAATGAGGTGCTGAAGAAGGGCGACACGGTTCAGGCGCGCGTGATCAACGTCGATGGCGAGAACCAGCGGCTCTCGCTCTCGGTTCGCGAGTTCCTTCCGAATGAGTGGGAGAACTTCGCAAAGTCACACAACGTCGGCGATCTGGTGGTCGGAGCGATCGCGAAGATCACGGACTTTGGACTCTTCGTCCGGCTCGCCGATGGCGTTGAAGGCCTGGCGCATGTTTCCGAAGTCTCACGCGACGCGAAGGTGAAGCTCGACAAGAATTTCGCGGCGGGCGATTCCATCCGGACGCGCATCATCAAGATGGATCCACACGAGCGGAAGATCGGGTTGACGACTCGCGACGTGGAACCGCTCACCGACGAAGAGCGGACGCAGGCAAGCAGCGAGGCCGCAGCGGAACCGGCTGCGCAAGAGAGCACCGAACCGTGGACGGACGGCTGACGCACATGTCCGAAATCGATCCCCTCACGCAGCCGTACGACCCGAACGCAACGCCGCCGCCGGCGCAGAGCATCGCTCAGGAGAGCGGCTCTTACGTTCCGCCGGTGATTGCCCCCCCTCCGCCGCCGCGGAAATCGCGCACCGGCGCCTTCTTTCTCGGCGCATTCAGCGGTTGCCTGATCCTCGTGATCGGCATCGTGCTGCTCGGCTTCGCGGTCGCCGCGTCACGCAAAGACAGCGGCTCGTTCAGCCTCAGCACTCACAAGATCGCGGTCGTTGCGGTCGAGGGAGAAATCTTCGAATCGCGCGACACCATCGAGGCGCTGAGGCGCTACGCTGAACAGGCGACCGTTAAAGGGATCGTTCTCCGGATCAACAGTCCAGGCGGCGCGATCGCACCTTCGCAGGAGATTTACGCGGAGGTCATCCGCCTCCGTGAGAGCAGCGGAAAGCCGATCGTCGCGTCATTCGACAGCGTCGCGGCGTCCGGCGGCTATTACATCGCGGCCGGCTGCGATCAGATCGTCGCTAATCCGGGATCGATCACCGGATCGATCGGCGTGATTCTCCAGTGGATGGACATCCGCGAGCTGATCCAATGGGCGAAGATGAAGCCCGAGACCATCACGAGCGGGCCGCTGAAGGCTGCCGGATCGCCCTACCGCGAGCTGACCCCTGAAGAGCGGGCGTACTTTCAGAGAATCGTCCTGCAGTTGCACTCGCAGTTCGTGAAGGCGGTCGCAGCGGGGCGGAAGGGGAAACTCACCGAGGCCGAAGTGCTGAAGCTCGCGGATGGACGGGTTTTCACCGGTGAGGAAGCGCTTGCCGTCAAGCTCGTCGATCAACTGGGGAGTCTGCAGGACGCCGTCGCGGCCGCCGCGAAACTCGCCGGCATCGAGGGCGATCCAGCGGTCGTTTATCCGCGCCGCCGCGAAGGCTCGTTGTTCGAGCTGCTCGCCGGCTCCGGAGACGCGGAATCCATCGTCGAACGCATCATCAGTCGTCGTGCGCCGAAGTTCCTTTTCATGTGGGAAGCCGGCGCTGCATCGGTGAAGTGAGGAGGGTTACTTTGGAGCAAGACAACGATCTCGATTCCAGCGAGACCAGCGCCAAAGCGGGTGTGATGACCAAGGCCGAGCTTGTCGACGAAGTGGCTCGCGTCGTTCAGCTCACCAAGAAACAGGCGGAAACGATCGTCAACATCGTTTTCGACTCGATCGTCGACTCGCTCCGCTCCGGGCAGAAGATCGAGCTGCGCGGTTTCGGCAGCTTCCGTCTGCGCAGCAGAAAATCGCGCACCGGCCGGAACCCGAAAACGGGTGAGAAGGTCGACGTGCCGTCGAAGAAAATTCCGTACTTCAAGCCGGGTAAGGAACTGAAAGAATTGATCAACAAGTCGGGTGTTGGGTCGCCCGCTGCGGCAGAGGTGAAGGAGGCGGTTGCGGGAGAGTAGCCGCGCCTTGATTTGTCCCCATGGAAGTCCTCTTCACCCCCTGGAGGTATTCGTATTTGACGTCGCCGAAGAGCGGGACGCCCGGCGGATGCATTTTCTGCCTCGCGGTCACATCGAACAATCCCAGTGAAACGCACACGCTCTTCCGCAACGGCCAGGCGCTCGTGATGCTCAATCGCTATCCGTATACCAATGGGCATCTGATGGTCGCGCCGGTCGCTCATGAGGCGCGGCTCTTCGAGAGCTCCGCGGCGTCGCTTCGCACGCTGATCCGGCTCACCGCGGAAGCGCAGAGGATTCTGTCCGACGTCTACCATCCCGATGGCTTCAATGTCGGAATGAACTTTGGCGAGGTCGCCGGGGCGGGAGTGGCGGATCACTATCACATGCACATCGTTCCTCGATGGAGCGGCGACTCGAATTTCATGACGGTCACAGCGCGCACGCGACTCGTGCCGGAAGAGCTCGACGTCACATTCGAGAAACTGCAGCCGCACTTTGCGGGAGTCGGGAAGGACATCTTCGAGCTCGATGAGTAACCGTTCCATCATCGCCATGGTGCTGGCCTATCTCGTGCCCGGCGCCGGACATTTCTACCTCGGACAACGGCGCAGGGCGGTGGTGTTCCTGACGATCGTCGTCTGCATGTTCGCGATCGGTCTCTCAATCGACGGGAGTCTCTACACGCTCCGAGAAAGCCGCGGTGCGCTGCTTCGCATCCTCGCGACGTTCGGCTCGATGGGGTCGGGGGTGATGTACTTCGTCGCGCGGGCCATGGGCCCCTTCGGCGACGTGACGTCGATGACCTTCGAGTACGGCACGACATTCACCCTCACCGCCGGCCTGATGAACCTCCTGCTGGTGCTCGACTGCTATGACCTGGGCGAGGGGAGGAAGAAGGAGTGAGTTTTCTCCGCAATCACGGCGTGCTGATGTTCATCTATGCTCTCGCCACCGCGCTTTTCTTCACGTTGCTGTGGAAGCGCGGCAAAGCCGAGCGCATTCGCTTCTTCCTCTTCGTCTTTTTCTCGCTCTTCCTTGGCGGAATCGCGCTCGGGTGGGCGATGTATCCGCTCCCGCTCCGGTGACGATGTGACGAAGCTCGCCATCATCGCCGGCGAAGCGTCGGGCGATCTCCACGCCGGCACGGTTCTGCGCGAGATCCGAGAGATCGAGCCCGGCATCGAAACGTTTGGCATCGGAGGCGATCTTCTCGCGAGTCAGGGCATGGACCTCCTCTTCCATGCGCGTGAGATGGGGATTGTCGGACTCTTCAACGTGCTCCGGCACCTTGGGATGTTCCGACGCGTCTTCCGCGAAGTGATTGCCCGCATCGCCGCCGAGCGGCCCGACGCGGTCCTGCTCGTCGATTATCCCGATTTCAATCTCCGCGTCGCGAAGAAGTGCAAAGAGCTTGGCCTCAAGGTGATCTACTTCATCTCGCCGCAGGTATGGGCGTGGCGGCGCGGCCGGGTGAAACAGATCGCGCGCTACGTCGACCACATGATCGTCATCTTCCCGTTCGAAGAAGCGTTCTACCGCTCTCACGGGGTACCTGTGACGTACGTGGGACATCCGCTGGTCGACCAGACTGCGATGCTTCGCCGCTCACCTTCGAAGCCGGATCGCGTGCGCGTCGCGCTCATGCCGGGATCGAGGCGGCGGGAAGTTGACGATCTGCTCCCGGCGATGCTCGATGCGATCGCGATCCTGCAGAAGGAGCGGACCATCGAGGCGTTCATCATCCAGGCGCCGACGATCGACCACGAGCATCTCGAAGAGATCGTGAAGGCTGGTGGTGTTGATGTGCCGATCCTGCCGCATGACCGCGGCGAGGCGCTCTCCTCGGCCGACATCGCCCTCTCATCCTCCGGGACCGCAACGCTCGAGTCGGCGGTCATCGGGACGCCGGTGGTCGTGATGTACAGACTCGGGCGCGCGACCTTCGCGCTCGCACGGCGCCTCGTGAAGCTGCCGCATTTCAGCCTGGTCAACATCGTTGCAGAGCGCCGAGTCGTTCCGGAACTGCTTCAGGATGCGGTCACCGGCGAGCGGATCGCACAGGAAGTCCGGACAGTGCTCGAGCCCGGGCGGTACGCGCAGATCAAGGCGGATCTCGCCGAGGTCAAACGGCGTCTGGGCGATCAGGGTGCGAGCCGGAGAGCCGCCGAGGCGATAATGGCGGTGCTCGCTCAATGAAAGTTCTCCGCAGGCTCTACCGCTACATCGGCCGCTACAAGGCATGGACGTCGATTGCGTTCACCTCGATGGTGATCTTCGCAGCGTCACAGGCAGTCCTGATGGGACTCGTGCAGCCGCTGTTCGACGAGGTGCTGACGCCGCGCAAGAACCGCCCTGCTGTCCAGCAGCAGACGTCGCAGAATCGCGTCCTTGCGACGATTCTGAAACGCGATCAGCCCGCAGGGCAGCGCGGGTTCGTGATCAACACCGTCGATCGCGCGACGCGACGGGCAGACCACTGGTGGAACGGCAACCCCGACGAGAAGTGGAAGCGCGTCCTCTCGGTGCTCCTCGCCGTTTTTATCATTCGTGCGATCACCTCGTTTTTCGCCGAGTACGGCTTTCAGCGCGTCGGACTCTCGACGGTGCGCGATCTCCGCAACGAGTTGTACGAGAAGATCATCCATCAGAGCCATCGGTTCTTCTCGGAGCGATCGACCGGCGAGATGGTCAGCCGCGTGGTCTCGGATGCCGATGCGATTCAGGCTGCTGTCTCCTCGCGGATGGGCGATCTGTTTCAGGAGTCGATCACGCTCGTCGGGCTTCTCATTCTCGTATTCATAACGAACGCGGAGCTCGCGATTCTCAGTCTCATCGTCGCGCCGATCATGGTTACGCCGGTCGTTCAGTTCGGACGGCGGCTGCGCGGCACGACGCATCGCTCCCAGGAGCGGATGGCCGATGTCGCCACGCTGCTCGAGGAGACGATCCGCGGAGCGAGAATCGTCAAAGCCTTCACGATGGAGCGCTTCGAAATCGGCCGCTTCCACGAGGCGACGCGCAAGCACCTTCGCTGGAACCTGAAGGCCGGCCGCATTCAATCGCTCACTTCTCCCGTGATGGAGCTGCTCGCGGGGCTCTGCATGCTGATGCTCTTTCTCTACGCACACCGGCGGATCGCGAGCGGAACGCTGAGCATCGGCCAGTTCATGACGTTTCTCGCGGCACTGGCAGCGATGTACGCCCCGATCAAGAAGCTGAACAAGGTCAACCTCTCGCTCAACACCGCACTGTCGGCCGCCGAGCGCGTCTTCCGCATGCTCGATGTGGACAACGATGTGAAGGAGAAGGGAGACGCGGTTGTCCTCACCAGTGTGGGAAGCGGTGTGCGATACGAGAACGTGAGTTTCACGTACAGGAGCGGGGAGCGGGCGGCGGTACTCGACGACATCGATCTAAGCGTTCAGCCAGGTGAGATCGTCGCGCTCGTAGGCGGCAGCGGCGCGGGAAAATCGACTCTGGTCAATCTACTGCCGCGCTTCTACGACGTCACGGGCGGCCGAATCACCGTCGGCGGGATCGACGTTCGCGATGCGACGCTCAACTCGCTCCGCGGGCTCATGGGATTCGTGACGCAGGAAGTCGTTCTCTTCAACGACACCGTGCGCAACAACATCGCGTATGGGCGGACCGATGCGTCCGACGAGATGGTGATCGAGGCGGCGCGGGCGGCGAACGCGCACGAGTTCATCGTGGCGATGCCGAAGGGATACGACACGGTGGTCGGCGAGAGCGGCGTGCTGCTCTCCGGCGGCCAGCGGCAGCGGCTGGCGATTGCGCGTGCACTTTTCAAGGATCCGCCGATTCTGATTCTCGACGAGGCGACCTCGGCGCTCGACACCGAGTCGGAGCGGCTGGTGCAGCAGGCGCTGAACAATCTCATGGTCGGCCGCACGACGCTCGTGATCGCGCATCGCCTCTCGACGATTCGCTCCGCGCACAAGATCGTCGTGCTCGACAAAGGAACGATCTCAGAGGTTGGACGCCACGACGAGCTGCTGGCGAAGCGCGGCATCTACCGGCGCCTCTACGACCTTCAGTTCGCGGCCGAAGATCATCCAGCGGGAGCGCTCGCATGAGAGTCGTCTCGTTCCTCGGCGCGATCTTCATCCGAGCGCTGCATTCGACGCTGCGCGTCCGCCATGTCCGCTACGAGAACATCGCCAACGTGCCGCAGTACATCCTGACGTTCTGGCACGCACATCTGCTGCTGATGCTTCACTCGCGGTTCCGCAAGCCGATCTCGGTGATGAGCTCGCGCTCCCGCGACGGCGAAATCATCGCAGGCGTCTTTCGATATTACGGTGTCGGCGTCGCCCGCGGATCGAGCACCCGCGGCGGCCAGGCCGCGCTGCGCGAGATGATCCGCCGCGCCCGCAACGGCTCGAGCATCGTCTTCACACCCGACGGGCCCACCGGGCCCGCGCGCGTTGCGAAGGAGGGTGTGATCTTCGCCGCGCAGGCCACCGGTCTCCCGATTCAGGTGATCGCTTTCGCCGCTAAAAAAAAAAGTTGCTGGGATCGTGGGACAGAATGGTCGTGCCGTATCCATTCAGCCGCGCAATCTACCTCTACGGTCCGACCATCACCATTCCGCGCGACGGCAACGTCGCAGAGTGGCGCGTGATCGTGGAGAAAGCATTGACCGATTGCGCCGACGAAGCGGATCGGGAGTTTGAGAGACTTTGGGAGGAAGGGGCCGGCGTGGGGGGTGTAAAGGTCTAAAGGTCTAACGGTCTAACGGT
>JAENWF010000079.1 GCA_016650215.1 Thermoanaerobaculia bacterium | reverse complement strand
CGACGTGCTCCGACGCTTCGACTACGATCGCTTCGTGCAGGAGCACGTGAATCCTTCGCTCGCGATCTACCGCTACTCGATCGACGCGACGAGCATCGACAGTGGAAACGTGGCGATCGATGAGAAGACTCGGCGAGTCACGATCTTCGCGAAAGGGAGGCCGGAGATGCGGCTGGCGTGGGTCGAGGCGGGATTCTCGCTGATGAATACCGCGGCGATCGAGCTTCTCCCAGCGTCGGGAAAATGCTCGTTCGAGGAGAGGGTGTATCAGGAGATCGCCGCGCGTGGTGAGCTCGAGTACGAGATCGTGAACGAGGAGTTCTACGACATCGGCAATCCGGCGGATCTCGCGCGGACGCGGGCCGGACTCGAGGCTGCGCGATGAAGATCGTCGTCACCGGATCCGCCGGCTTCATCGCGACGAATCTCATCCCGCGGCTTCTGGATCGCGGCGACGAGGTTCATGGCGTCGACAACTTTTTCCTCGGCAAACGAAGCTATCTCGAGCCGCTTCGTGCACGCGAGCGGTTCACGTTTTACGAGTTCGACCTGCTCGATCTCGATCGGCTCGTGAAGCTTTTCGAGTCGGTACAGCCCGGACGTGTCTGGCATCTCGCCGCAAACAGCGACATCAGTTTCGGCACGAAATACACCGACTTCGATCTCAAAGGCGGAACGCTCGTGACGTACAACGTGCTGGAGGCGATGCGGCGCGCGAAGACTCCGGAGATCGTGTTTTCGAGCAGCGGCGCCGTCTATGGCGAGCCGTCTGTGATGCCGACGCCCGAGAATTACGGGCCGATCTTTCCGATCTCGCTCTACGCGGCGAGCAAGGTCGCGTGCGAGTCGCTCATCACGGCCTACGCGCACAACTACGAGATCCGTTCATGGATCTTCCGCTTTGGCAACATCGTCGGACCGAATCCAACGCACGGCGTCATCCACGACTTCGTGTTGCGTTTGCGCGAGAATCCGCGCGAGCTGACGATCCTCGGCGACGGCACGCAGTCGAAGCCGTACGTCTACATCGTCGACTGCCTCGATGGCATGGAGTTCGGCCAGAAGAAAGCGCGCGAGTGGGTCAACTGCTTCAACCTCGCGGTCGATGATCAGACCACTGTGACTGAGATCGCGGAGTGGACGATCGAGGCGATGGGGATCGATCGCGGCTCAATCGAGTTGAAGTACACAGGCGGGTCGAGAGGATGGCGCGGCGACGTCGCGCAGGTGAAGCTCGACACGCGAAAAATGACGGCGCTCGGTTGGAAGCCGAAGCTGAGCAGCCACGAGTCGGTTCGCCGCACGATCCGCGATGTCGTTGAGCAGTTCCGGAACGGCCCGCTTGCGTGATACGTCCGAGCGAGTCGCCTTCTTCGCAGGAGTCGTGGCCCTTGGTGTTGTCATGCGCCTCGTGCAGGCGACCTGGCTTCAGCCGCTGAACTGGGACGAGATCGAGTTCTTTCGCGCAACGAACTGGGTATGGCGCGGCCTGGTTCCTTTTCGCGACTTCTGGGAGCACCACACGCCGCTGCAGTGGTTCCTTTTCGCGCCGGTCGCAGCTTTCGTGAAAGGACACAGCACCAACGCGATCATCGCGATGCGATGGGCGCAGGTTCCGCTCTGGTTGCTCACGTTCTGGATCGCCATGCGTTGGATGCGAGACCTCGGCATCGGCCGCTTCGCGCGCTGGGCCACGCTTGCGCTCGCGATCTCCAGCACGCTGCTGATGCTGCCGGCGATCGAGTATCGCGTCGACGTTCTTGGCTGCACGCTTTATCTCGGCGGTCTCCTCCTGCTTCAGCGCCTGGATCGTCGCGCGGCGTTTCTCGCCGGCGTGCTTTTCTGTCTCGCAGGCTTCGCGAATCTCCGCCTCGGTCCGCTGCTCGCGATTACCGTGCTTCTCAATCGGGTCGTGAACCGTCGCGACCGAAAATGGGGCGGACCTGCAACGGCGAACTGGGTGTTCGCAGGGGTCATCGCGATGCTGGCCCTTGCCGGAATCTACTTCGCAGCGACACATTCGCTCGAGCCGCTCTTCCGGCATGTCTGGTACGAGAACTATCTCGGCGACAAGTTCGCGCCGAGGATTCCGCTCGCATTCGTCCACAGGCTCATTTTGCCTTTCGGTTTGCGCGTTTACGGTGGCGGAAGCTTCTGGGACTGGGAGCGCGTCGATCTCTCCGGTGCGATGATCCTGCTGCTGGGATTCATTGGGATCGGGCGCGCGCTCGCACGTTGGCGCGCGCCCGACCAGATGTTCTTCGCCGCGTCGCTGCAGATCACCAGCATGCTCTTCATCGCGACGATGAAGTTCGTCTACCACTATCACTTCCTCATCGTCGTCCTGATGATGCTTCCGTTCGCCGCGGCGGAGATCGAGCGGTTCGCGATGGCGGCAGTGCGAAGGCGGCTGCTCATCGGCTACGTGGCTGTCGCCGCGATTGCGAGCGCTGTGATCGTCCTCTTCCGTGGCAAGGAACGCGATTTTGCCTATCAGGACCTCATCATGCGCGAAGTGCACCGGCGGACGGCGGCAGGAGCCAGGGTCTTCGACGGCGTCGGCTGGGCATTGCGGCGTGAGCCAGCGTATCGGTTCTGGTTCCTGCCCGATCTCGTGCGGCAGCTCGTCTACCATCGTCACGTTGATGGCGTGCGGATCAGCGACTGGCAACGCAACCCGCCGGCGGCGATCATCACCGATCGAAACTCCGCTGTATTTCTTGCACAGAACCCTGAGCTCGGAATTCATACGACACGGCACTACTTGCCGCTCTGGCGCAATCTCTGGCTTCCGGGATTGAGTGCGCGGATCACACCGCAATCGCCGACGGCTGAGTGGGTCGCTCCGGCCGATGGGCGCTTTCGAGTCGCCGCGTCGCGTGCGCTCGCAGGGGATCCGTGGTTCCGCCAGCCGCTCGCTTACGGCGTGGCGCGCGCTCCGATCGAAGTCTCGCGCCTGCCGAACGACGCCGCGATGACCTGGACGGTGAATGGCGCGATGGTCGAGCTATCCGCCGGACGGATTACGCTTCGCAAAGGCGATCGAGTCCGCGCCACGCTCTCAGGCGACGCTCCCGCGGGCGTGATGCTGTTCCCCGGTGACGACTCCCTCTGGTTCATGCAGCCGCCGGCCGGAGTCACGATCGACTCGGAGGGGGCGCGCTTCTATCACCGCCCGGAGATCGGCTATCGGATCAGCGCACCGACTCCCACTTCGTCTGCGCGACCTTGAGCGCCGGATGCGTGACCAAAAGATGCCAGACGACCGCGCACAGGCCCTCGGTGTGCGGAGTGATGCGCTCACTCGAGACTACCGGGATGAGCACGCATTCGTCGGCTGACTGCTTCGTGTAGCCGCCGTCTTTGCCGACGATCCCGAAGACTCTCGCGCCGACGCGCTTGGCTTCGTCGATGGCGCGCACGAGGTTCACGGAGACGTTCTTCTCGACATTCCCCCCGCCGACCGAAAAGATCAACAGCGCGTCGGACTCGCGCAAACGCGACCCTTTCAGCCATTCGACGAGGCAACCTTCCCATCCGTCGTCGTTGATGCGCGCGGTCAGTTCGGAGACGTTGTCGGTCGGCGTGTACGCTTCGAAGCCGCAGATCTTGCGGAAGTCATTGACCGCATGACTCGCGTGGCCGGCCGAACCGCCGACCCCGAGGATGAACAGGCGGCCGCCACGCTCGCGAACGGCGCCGAGGCCGGCGGCCATCCGGTCGACGACGGCACTGTCGATCCGGCTGACGGCTTCGATTGTCTCTTTGAGGAAGTCCTGGCTGAAGCTCATGAGGAGATGATCTTACAATCGGCGCACATGGCGGGTGTGTGGCGCGTCACTGGAGGGTCAATTGCTGGAGCAGTTCTCGCCGGCATCATCGCCCCCTTTCTCCGGCCCCTCTTCTCGGTTCCCGACGGGGGAATCGGTTTCGTCACGGTCACGCAGTACCCGAAGGGTTGGGACTACGCGGTCGTTGCGCTCATCACAATTCTCGGCGCGGTGGGAGGTGCTCTTGCGTTCGGCGCCGGGCGCCCGCGGCCGCCTGTCACTCCTGAAAAACATGATTCCCTTCCAATCTCAGGGGTTCGTCAATGGACGCTCGCGGTCATCGTGTTCGTCGGGATGCTCTTTCTCCACGACCACCCATACGCGGTCATGGAGAACTTTCACGAAGGAGAGCATCTCGTTCCGGGCTTTCTGTTGAAGTCGGGTGACCGTCCGTATCGCGAAGTCTTTTTTCTTCATGGTCTGGCAACCGACGGCGGTCTCGACGCGCTGGTGCTTGGGGATCCGCCGTCGCCGCGCCGGACGCGGCGGCTGGAGACGATTCTCGATGCGGCGACGCTTGCGTTGCTCGTACCGATCGCTGCGGCGCTCTGTACGACATTTGCGGGCGTCGCAGTGGCAACGGTTGCGTCGCTTTGCGCGATGGCCGCGTTGTGGATTCCGGTCTTTCCCTACTTTCGACTCGCACCGCTGCTGCTGGCGGTCCTCGGGTTGCTTCGGTACGTGAAGCGAGGAAGCGCAGGTCCGCTCGCGCTCGCGTTCGTCGCCTCGACTCTCGGAATTCTCTGGAGTCTCGAAGTCGGGACCTACACGCTAGCCGCGACGGCTATCTCATTCGTTGCGATTCGATTGCTTCGCGTCGAGGAGCAGCCACTGTCATTGCGCGCGATCGTTCTTCTCGCGCTCGGAGCAAGTGCTGCTCCATTCGTACTGCTGGCGGCGATCGGCGCCGACATCCGCCAATTTCTGGTCGATTCGTTCGTCGTGATCCCCAGCGCGATCGATGCGATCTGGTCGCTGCCGTCGCCGAAGACGATTGATCTTGCAAGCCTTCGCTACTATCTGCCGCCTGCTTTTTACGGTTTTCTCCTTGCGCTCGCGGTGAATCGCTACCGGCGTGGAGAGAAGCTCGCCGCGGCACAACTCCTCGTGATTGGCGTCGCGTCGATTCTTGTGTTCCGCACCGCCGCGGGGCGTGTCAGTTGGAGTCACACGCGGTTCGCTCTTCCGCTGTTCGGAATCGCAGCAGTCGCGTTTGTGATCGAGCCGCTGGCTCGCGCGAGGCGGTGGGTTGCGACCGCCGTCGCCGCCATCGCGCTCGCGTTCGTAACGCAGCTCGGGCCGAATGTCGTCGCGGGGACCAAGCTTCTTGCGGGATGGCGCGCGCGCCAGAAGCACGAGCTTCTCGTCCGTTACCCGGTGCGCGCTGGGAAAGGCATCTACGCGACGCCCGATCAGGCCAACGATCTCGCGGCGATCAACGGCTTCCTCGATTCGCTCGGACCCGACGCGACGTTCCTCGATTTCTCCGGCGAGCGCGCGCTCTATTACCTGCTGCAACGAAGGCCGCCGGTGCGCTGTCCCGACATCCATATGCTTTCGTCGCCGCCGCTGCTCGCCGAGGCGATGGCGCAGTTGAATGCGAAACCGCCGGCGTTCGTCGTGCTCGAAGGACTGCCGGTCCTCGGCGCGTTCGACGGCATCCCGAACCGGACGCGCGTCCCCGATCTCGCCGAATGGATCGACGCGAACTACCCCAACCGTACGCGGATGGGGCGTTACGTAATCGCGACCAGGTGATCAGTGTTTGGCGGCGCGTCGCCGCGATGGAATGTCGCTTGTGCGGAACCATTTCGCAGCGGTCGGCTCCCTCATCATGAAGTTGAAGAGCATCGTTCCTGATTTTCGGGCACCGGCCGCCGACAGATTCGCACCGTCCGCTTCGAAGTCCTCGCGGTACCACGCGAGACCATCCGAGCGCGGGGTTTCGCCATTCGCCCAGAGATACGGTCCCCATGTCACCCAGGGCACGCTGCCACGGGTGTAATCGACATCGCCGATTCGGGTGTCCCACAGATTTCCGGTACGCGCCCAGGACAACTGCCCTTCGATCACCCAGCGGACCGCGAACGCGCTCTCGTACGCGTACGGCTCCGGGTAGTAGTCGCCGGTGTCATAGCCGCCATATTCGGTGCTCGAGAGGTAGGCGATCTGCAGATTCGGATAGAAGAAGTTCTTCATCATCCGAAGTGCATCGCTCATGAAGCCCTTGATCTGATAGGCCTCGGCGTATTGGATCCCGAGCGGCGCGAACGGATGCTCGTTGATGAGCTGCACCCAGAGCACCTGGACCTGCTCGGGCGTGACACCCGCCGCCGGAAGGACGTCGGTATTCACGCGCGCGTAGTTCCAGTCCCACGTCTGATCCCACTGCTTGGCGCCAAAGCCGGGACCGGCAGCGTTGACCATCACCAGATGCTCGCGGTCGACTCGAGACGCAGTCGCCGCCATCGCCATGAACTGTTCGAACGTCTTCGACGTGTTCCCGTAGCCGACCGACATCATGACGATCTTGCCGTCGGGGGAGGGCTTGCCAGACGCATCGAGGGGCTGAATTTTCGCCGCCATCGCCAGGCCGCCCGCCAGATGATCCGCCGGGATCTCGTTGCTTCCATGCTCGAAGAGGCCGCCGTAGTAGCCCCAGAGATAGGGCTGGGGGCCGAGATCATTGAGTGGGACGAGGGTGGCAGCAGCCAGCGTGATTGAGGCAAAGAGGATCGACATGAGCACGCTTCTTTCAAGAACAATTCCAGTGATCGATATCGAGCAGGCGTTTCACAGGTTGGCGCGCTCTGTTTTCCGGAAAAAGTTCCGGCTTCAGGGGAAGGAACTTGCGTACCTCCAGACGTGGGGCCTCCCTCACGTCATGACTCAGGCCGCCGAGCTCATCGAGGCGCGACTCGCTCCGGCAGAACCGAAAAATGAGGGACGTCAGACACCCTGGCGGAACCATCCCGTGTTCGTAGCGCAGCATGCGACGGCAACCTGCTGCAGGGGATGTCTCGCGAAAGTCCACGAGATCTCGGCCGGGACGGCGTTGAGGTCAGAGCAGAAGGCGTATGTGCTGACGATGATCGAGCGATGGCTCGCGCAATTTGTCGCGTAAACTTTCGCGCATGGCGACGCTGATCTCCAAACCGACGATCGTTCAGGCCGCAGGCAACAAGCCGAAGATCATCGAAGAGTACGTAGGGAATGTGAACTCCAGGACCGGCGGCGTGAGTGTTGCGCGGATGAAGAGTCCGACGGGATGGGTCGAGCCGGGACAGACGCCCGAGTTCGACGAGTACACGCTCGTGCTTCGGGGAAGTCTTCGCGTCATCACACGGAGCGGAACCGTTGACGTCCACGCGGGTCAGGCAGTGATCGCGCACGCCGGCGAGTGGGTGCAGTACTCGACGCCCGCCGCGGACGGTGCCGAGTACATCGCCGTCTGCCTTCCCGCGTTCTCAATGGAGACCGTGCACCGGGACGAGTGATGCGCGTGCTGGTCATCGACGAGCGCGAAGTTCACGCGCTCCTCTCGTACGCCGAATGCATCACCGTGATGGAGGAAGCGCTCACCGCGCTCGCGCGCGATGAGGCTGACAATCCGCTCCGCTCCAAGCTGAGCGGCCGCGGAGCATCGGGCCTCCTGGGTCTGATGCCTGCCTATCGCGGGGGAAACGAGCCGATCTATGCGCTGAAGGAGGTCTGCGTCTTTCCCGGCAATCGGGCGCGGGGTCTCGACTCCCACCTCGGCGCGGTTCTGCTCCACAGCGGAACGACCGGCGAGCTCATCGCCATCGTCAACGCGTCGGCGATCACCGCGATCCGAACCGCCGCGGTCTCTGCGCTCGCCACGCGGCTCCTCGCGCGCGAGGAGGCGTCGGTCCTTGCGATTCTCGGCTCGGGTACCCAGGCAGAAGCGCACCTCGCGGCGATTCCGCTCGTCCGTCCGATTCGGGAAGTTCGCATTTACAGCCGTTCCCGCGCGGCGGGTCCGCACACTGCTTCTTCCGCTGAAAAGGCGGTGCGCGGCGCCGACATCATCGTCACGGCGACGAATTCACGGGAGCCCGTTCTCCTCCGCGAATGGGTCGCCGATGGCGCGCACATCAACGCGGTTGGATCGAGCATCGCGAGCGCGCGCGAGCTTGATGCTGCGACTGTCGGTGCCTCGTCGCTCTTCGTCGACCGCCGCGAGTCGACCATCAACGAATCGGGCGACTACCTCTTCGCGTTGCGCGAAGGAGCGATCGTCGGGCCACAGCACATTCGCGCCGAGATCGGCGAGATCCTCACCGGCAGGGCGCAGGGGCGCCACTCGCCAACCGAGATTACGCTCTTCAAGTCTCTCGGCCTCGCCGTCGAGGATCTTTACGCGGCGGCGTTTGTCTTCGAGAAAGCCGGACGCATGGGCGCAGGAACTCTCATCGACTTCTGACCACGAGTCACGCGGCCGCGAGCTACTGCTCGAGCTGTTCGATCGTCCGCTGGAGATTGGAATCCGCGGGCGGCATCCGGAGGATGCCGGTGAGGTAACGGTTGGCCTTCGCGGCGTCGATGCGAGCCGCCTCGCGAAGCTGTTCGGCTGCCTCGCGCCAGAAATCGAGCAAGAGAAGGATGAAAGGGAGGGTGACGAGCATCTGCTTCGCCAGCAAGCTCGCGGCGAACGCGGCCGTAACGCATGCGATCGCCAGGGGGGGTCGGCGCACTGCATAAATGAGGATGGCGAGCACCCCGAAAAGGGTGCGGAGGGTGTCCTTTCGCTCGGAAATCCAAGCGACGGATTCGACGTGCATCGGGTGGATCGCGAAGAGTGTGGCGACTGCGGCGCTCGGCCAGATCGAGCCCGTGAGCCGCTCCAGCGCGAGCAGCAACAGAATGGTGGTGAGGCAGTGAAGCAGACTGTTGCTCGTCGCATGGCCTCCGGTGCGGAGCCCCCAGAGCTCGACATCCGCCATATGCGACAACCAGGTCAGGGGGTAAAAGCCTATGGATGAGGAGGTTACGGCTCATTTGGCGGACTCGGCAGTGAGTCCCGCCTTCACCGCGGCGTTGTCGGTCACGAACTGGGCGTCGTCAAACGAGACGAACTCATGCGTGCGAACCTGGGCGAACACAATGAGGTTCAGCGCGGTCAGTCCCGCAATGAGTCCAGCGGAGAACGCGGTCCGAGGGGTCAAGGGGGCGTATGTTACCCGTCGTCGAGCGGCGGAATATCGTTCAGGCTGTGGTCGTTAGGTCGAGTCCGGACTTGACAAGGCCCCGCTCCGCCGCTTAGAGTGCGCGGGTTTTCCCTTCCGGGAAGTCTTCCATTGCTGTACGTGTCTGCTCAAGAGGATATCGAAGGAATGCCAACGATCAATCAACTCGTCAGCGCGGGGCGCAACAAGGTCGCGTACAAGACCAAGTCGCCCGCACTGCAGTCGAGCCCGCAGAAGCGCGGCGTTTGCACGCGCGTCTATACCTCTACTCCGAAGAAGCCGAACTCGGCGCTCCGGAAGGTTGCCCGCGTTCGTCTCGTGAATGGTATCGAAGTCACGACGTACATCCCTGGCGTCGGCCACAACCTGCAGGAGCACTCGATCGTGCTCATTCGCGGGGGTCGTGTGAAGGATCTCCCGGGAGTTCGTTACCACGTCATCCGCGGCACTCTCGACACGGTTGGTGTCGCCAAGCGGATGCAGGGTCGCTCCAAGTACGGCGCCAAGCGTCCGAAGAAGGGTTAATCAAGATGCCGAGACGCCGCGAAGTTCCGAAACGAGAGATCCCGCCGGATCCCGT
>JAENWF010000078.1 GCA_016650215.1 Thermoanaerobaculia bacterium | reverse complement strand
GCCGGAACACCGGGCCCTCGATCGCTGATCGTCACAACGGTCCATCGACCTTCGCGCCGCACCATGACACTCACGATCCCCCTCTCCGGTGAAAAGCTGACTGCGTTCTCGAGGACGTTGATGAAAACCTGACTCAGCCGGTCTTCGGATGCTTCGACCTCGCAGGGACCCGAGGCATCGAGTCTGATCTCGATTCGGTCCTCCTCGCGCATGCGAAATCCGTCGACGATCCGACCGACGAGCGCGCAGACGTCGATCCGCTGTCGCTCCTCGGTCGGGAGCTGCGCGTCGATCACAGTGATCTCGCGGACACCCGCGAGCAGCGACTCCATTCGCGCGATCTCCTGCTCCACCATGCGGCGGAAGCGCTTTCGCTGCGCCGGCTCATCAACGTCGGCGAGCATTTCCGTCGCGGTTCGGATCGACGCAAGCGGATTGCGAAACTCGTGCGACACGTCGGCGGCAAAACTCTCGATGAAGCGCACATGCTCGTCCAACCGGCTCGTAAGACCTTCTAGCGCGCGTGAGAGGTCACCGATCTCATCATCTTTGCGCGAGCCGCGAAAGTGCCCACGCAGGCGGCCGCGACGGTCGAGAATCGATCCTGCTTCTTCGCGAAGGCGCCGCAGCGGACTGACGATCGTCGTGGCGGCGAGCAGACTGAGAATCACGGCTGCGATCAGCGAAACTGCAAAGATGCGAACGATGCCGAGGCGGACCGTGTAGAGGTCCTGAAGAATCGTGTAGGTGCTCTGCGACGCGAGCACGACGCCGGTGATGACCTTGCCGCGACGAACTGGATGCGCGACATAGTTCGTCACCGAGCGCTGGTCGGGCGAGATCCGTTCCGCGCGTTGCGTCCGTCCGCCCAGCGCCCCCTGCACTTCTTCTCCGAGCAGACGGTCGCGGCTCTCGTAGAAATCTCCTTCGGTGAGCACCGGCGCCGTTGCTCCGAAGAGCCGGAGGATCGGCTTCGCGGCCTTGGCGCCGAGACGGTAGAGCAGACTGCGACGGATCCGGCTCTCTGGCGCAGGAGCGAGAGGGCGATGCGAGTCGGCGACGACTTCCCCGTCGATCGAGATCACCCGCAGCCGCACGGGTTCCCCTTTCTCCGGCAGTTCGCGCGCCTCGAGAATCGCGGCAGGATCATTCGCGACGCTGAGCGATGCAGCGAGCAGGCGCGCCTGTTCGTCGAGGGTTCGCCACTGCCCCGCGAGCAACTTCGCTTCGTACGAGCCGAGGTAGATGATGCCCGCCACCGGCAGAAAAACGAGCAGCAGGTTGAACGCCATCAGACGGATCGAGATCCGCGACAGGAACCGCCGCAGACGCTTCAGGCCATCCACCTGTAGCCGACGCCGTAAACCGTCTCGATCGACGCGAAAGCCGGATCGGCTTCCTCGAACTTCCGGCGCAATCGCTTGATGTGCGTGTCGATGGTGCGGTCGCTGACGTACGTGTCGTTCGGATAACCCTCTTTCGTGAGCTGTTTGCGCGACTTCACGTGGCCGGGATGCCGGACGAGACTCTGCAGCATCATGAACTCGGTGACAGTCAGATCCACCGGCTTACTGTTCCACTTCACCAGGTAACGCTGCACGTCGAGCTCGAGCGGTCCGTATCGCAACGGCTCCTCGATGGTCTGGCTCTTCGGATCGCGCAGGAACGCGAGGCGTCGCAGCAGAACCTTCACGCGCGCGATGAGCTCGCGCATCGAAAAAGGCTTGCAGAGATAGTCATCGGCGCCGAGCTCGAGGCCGAGGATCCGATCGATCTCTTCGTCGCGAGACGTGAGGAAGATGATGGGGAGCGTCTCCGACTTTGCGCGGATGCGGCGGCAGAGCTCGAGGCCATCCATCCGCGGCATCGTGATGTCGAGAATCGCAAGCGACGGCATCTTCGTCTCGAACGACTCCCACGCCTCGAGTCCATCGCGATACATGACTACGTCGTGCCCTTCGCGGCGAAGCGCAAACGCAACCGTCTCGCGGATGTTGTCCTCATCGTCCACGATCGCGATGTGATTAGGAACCGCGCTAGGTCCGGCCACGTGCGAATTGTAGATGCGTGTGGCCCCGGCGCCATCCTGAGCGAAGCGAAGGATCTTCTGATAGCACTGGGGACACCGAACTTCGTGCATCGCAGGCGCTATCAGAAGATCCTTCGCCGTCTTCGCGGCTCAGGATTGTCTCCTGCCCGGGATTGTGGCGGACCCGCCACATTCCTGCCCTGAGCCTGCCGCCCAGCCTCCCTCCCCACGCCACACCTCGGACGCTTACTGATACCCGAGGAGACGCGTCATGGAATCAACCGACAGGAAGGCCGACTATGCACTCGAACGCTGGATCATCTTTTTTCTCACTCTGCTGTTCTTTGTTCCGTTCATCGCCCGCGGGCAGGAGAGTCCCGGGATCGAAGTTCTACCGGTTGCCACGCTGGGTGAGGTCGAGGACTCCGCGCTCCTCTTCAAGACCGCGGCGCCGGGCGTCTACGCGATCGCGCCCCGCGTGAGTTCCGAAGTCGAGATCAGCGTCGTCGGTCCGATCGTCAGAACGCGCGTCCGGCAGACGTTCATGAACACGACGAAGGAGACGGTCGAAGGCGTCTATGTGTTTCCCCTGCCTGAGTTGAGCGCGGTCGATACGCTGAAGATGACGATCGGCTCGCGCATCATCGAAGGCGTGATCCGCGAGCGCGAAGACGCTGCACGCCAGTATCAGAAGGCGCGCACTGAAGGCCGAAAGGCGGCTCTAGTCGAACAGCATCGCCCCAATGTCTTCACGACATCGGTCGCAAGCATCGGCGCCGGCGAGGACGCCATCATTGAGATCGAGTACCAGGAAGTCGCGCGATTCGAGAGCGGTGAGTACCGGCTGCGCTTTCCGATGGTCGTCGCCGAGCGCTACACCCCGGCGGGATCAGACTCGCCCCCATCATCGCTCGGGGCGGCGACCGTGCGGCTGTCTGTGGATCTGAAGCCGGGGCATGGAGTACGCGAGATTCGCAGCCCGAACCATCGGATCTCGACGAAGGTTCTCGGGCACAACCATCATCAGGTCGTATTGGACGAGAGCAACGCCCACCGCCCGAATTCCTCGCTTGCGCTCGGAATGACGTCAGACTTCGAGTTGATCTGGCGGCCGGATCTCGGCAGCAAACCCGAGGCGACGATTCTCACCGAGACAGTCGGCGAAGAGACGTATGCGCTCGTCATGCTTACGCCTCCTCCTACATCGCCCATTCACGTGGTTCGCGAGACGGTCTTCATCATCGACAGCTCCGGCTCGATGGAAGGCGCGTCGATGCAGCAGGCGAAGCAGGCGCTCCTGCTCGCGCTCGGCGACCTTCGCCCCGGCGACACGTTCAACGTCATCGACTTCGACAGTGACGCGCATGCGCTGTTCACTGAGAGCCAGCCGGTCGGCCAGGACACTGTCGCCGTCGCGCAGAAATTCGTGGAATCGCTAACGGCCGACGGCGGCACCGAGATGCTGAAGGCGATTCAGCTCGCGCTCCCCGCAGCGCCACGCTCCGGCACGCTTCGTCAGGTGATCTTCATGACCGACGGGCAGGTCGGGAACGAGCAACAGCTCTTCTCCTACATTCACGAGAACCTCGGCGAGAGCCGCCTCTTCACCGTCGGCATCGGCTCCGCGCCGAATTCGTACTTCATGCGCAACGCTGCGCGCTTCGGCCGCGGAACCTTCACCTACATCGGCGATGTCGCGCAGGTGAAAGAGCGTATGGGTGAGCTGTTCGAAAAGCTGAGCAGCCCGGTGATGACGTCGATCGAGATCGACACCGGCGACCCGACGGCCGAGGTCTGGCCGTCACGGATCCCTGATCTCTACCGCAGCGAGCCGCTCGCGGTCACGATCCGGCTCTCTGACCTGAGCGCCCCGATTGTCGTGCGCGGATCGATCGGCGGCGAGAAATGGACGCGGCAGCTCGCGATTCCTCCGTCCGGCGATGGAAACGCGATCGGAAAACTCTGGGCACGGCAGAAGATCGAAGCCGCGATGGACCGGCTCAGTGAAGGGGCAAGCCCCGCCGGAGTGCGTACGGAGGTCGTCGCGGTCGCGCTTCGTCATCATCTCGTCTCGCAGTTCACGAGTCTGGTCGCGATCGATCACACGCCAACCGTGCCCGGAACGCTGCCCCAGACCGCAACGCCGTCGCTGCTCCTCATCATCTGCGGTCTCGCGCTCGCGAGCCTGAGCGCGGCCACCTGGAGGCTGTCATGAAGCGCGCGGTCATCGCAGTCGCAATGCTTGCGGGTCTCGCCATGGCGGCCGAGGGCGCGTGGATTCCGGCGAAAGCAAAACTGGCGCAGATGCTCCTCGGCGTCTCGTGGCAAACGGGCGGCGCGGTCAAACCGTGGCCGTGGGCCGACACGCGCGCACTCGCGAAGCTGACCATCGATCGCGACGCGGTCATCGTTCTTTCCGGAGCGAGCGGAAGGACGATGGCGTTCGGCCCCGGCCACCTCGATGGCTCGGCGATGCCGGGCGGGCCGGGGAACTGCGTGATCACCGCTCACCGCGATACCCACTTTGCGGCGTTGCGCTACGTGATTCCGGGCGATGTGCTGACGCTCGAGCGGCCGCGAGGTGTCGTGACGCGCTATGAAGTGGTGGAGACGGCCGTCGTCGACAAGAACGACACGTCCGTCCTCGAACCGACAGGTGATGAGCGCCTGACGCTCATCACCTGCTATCCATTCAACACCGTGATTCCCGGAGGACCGCTGCGCTATGTCGTCGTCGCGAACAAGCTTCCAGCGATCACTGATTGATGATCTCCATGAGGAAGTCGGCCGTCTCATCACCGCCGACGAGCGCGAGCTTCGACACGATCTCCTTCTTCATTGCAGCGTTCTTCTCTTTCCGCGCGAGCGATACGAGCGCCTTGCCGTTGCTTTGGAGGAAGAGGGCATGAATCACCGCTTTCTTCACCTCGAGACTCGGGTCGGACTCGTACAAGGAGATGAGCCCGGCCGTGGTGTTCGCGCCACCCATGAGCCCGAGGCTCCTGATCGCAGCGAGCCGGAGCTCGAGAACCTTCTCCCCGCGTGCAAGCTCCGCGAGCTTCTCGGAGTTTCCGCCGAGGAACATGGCGTGAATGATCTTCTTCCGCAGCGCGACGGCGGCCTCGGCCCCGTACAGCTCCGACAGCTCGTTCTTCGCGCCGAGTATGCCGAGCTGCTGGATCGCCTCACCGCGCAGCTCGGGGTTCTGTTCGCCCTTCGCAAGCACCAGTAGCTGCACGCGATCGCCGGAGATCATGTACGACTTGAGGATCGACTTGCGGATCTTCACGTCGTTGGAGGAGACGTAGATCTCTTTGAGTACGATGCGGCTCCGATCTCCGCCGAGGATGCCGAGGTTGCGAATCGCGCGCGCCTGAAGGTCCGGTCGCGAACTGTCGCGTGCGAGCCGCGCGAGCATCTCCATCGCGCGCGGGGATCCCGATTGGCTGAGGACGAAGATCGCCTTCTCCTTCAGCTTCGGGGGATGGTTGCCGCTGATGATCTTCTCGAGGATCGGGATTGCGCGCTCCGGATCGGTGTGCATCAGACCGCTGACGGCGATGAGCTTCAGCTCTTCATCGGAGACCGACTCCGGCGCGACGCGCTGTCCCGCCGACTGACGGATCTCGACTTCGAGCGCCTTCGCATCCTCGGCCCAGCGGCTTTTCGGAAAGCGCCGCTGCAGATCGACGATCGTCGCCAGCGCGTCGGAGCGCTGTGCCATCTTGTGCTGCGAATAGGCGAGCCAATAGAGGGCTGCGTCGGCCTGGTTGCCTCCCATCTGCGCGACTTCGCGAAATTGCTGCGCGGCGCGCGACCACTCGTGCTCGTCGAGCGATCCCGTCGCGGCGTCGTACAGATCCTCCTGCGCGGACTCGCGGTTTGCCCGCTCCTCCGCCTGCTCCATTTCCATCGTTGCGTAGATCGGCGACGCGATGATGAGCGCCGCGATGAGTGCTGATGTCACAGGTTTTCTGATCATGATTTCCTCTCTAAAGACTGTCCACGCCCGTGATGGCCGCGGGTCTCGTACGGTCGGCAGTCTCTGCACTGACGACGCGCACCTTGAATAGCAACTCCTTCGACTCGATTCGCTTCTGAAGCTCGGCGAGCTTTTCTCCGTCGAGCGCCGCGCCGGCGTGCGACAACTCGATGAGGATCGGCTCGATATCCGATAGCAGCCGCGCGATCTGCTCGTCGCCGCGCTGGACCGCTGTTTGACGGTAGATGCGATTGGAGTTGAGAAGATCCGCTGCGCGATCCGCAGCAAGGGTCACGCTGTTCTTCGGATCGGCGTTCGCGACTTCGAGCAGCACCCGCTCTGAGTCCTCGAGATGGTCGCCGACGACAACGAAGACCAGACGGTCGGTCGCCCCTTCGCGCGCTGCGGCCGTTTGCGGCTGAGACACGGCACGCACGGGCGGCGGGTTGCGCCAGAAAAGACCGGCAGCGAATGCCAGGGCCAGCGTTGCGGCAATCGCGGCGAGCGGCTTCCATCCGCTTCGCGTCCGATCGTGACCGATCTTCCATCGGAGTCGATTCCAGACTGCTGCTCCATAGTCTTCGCCGCGCTCAGGGACAGGCGCTTCATCAACAAGAGCAAGCACTCCGCGCAGCGTCTCGAGCTGGCGCGCGCACTCGACGCAGTCGCGCAGGTGATTCAGACTCTGCGCGCCGCTCGCTTCGTCGTCACCATAGAAGTGAGCGACGAGCTGTTCTTCAGTCATGTGTTGCATGTGTTCGGCCTCACCAACGGTTCGAGTGACTCGCGAAGCTTCCGAACCGCGCGGAAGATCGTGTGCTTTGCCGCATTCACCTGAATGCCGAGGGTCTTGCCGATCTCTTCGACCGGCATCCCTTCAAAATGACGGAGCATGAACGCGGTGCGCTCGTTGCCGCTGAGACGCTCGAGCGCCTTCGCGACATGCTGCTGGACCTCCGCGCTGAGAAGAAGACGGTCCGGCTGCGGATCGCTCGCCTCGAACGAGCGGCTCATCTCCCCATCCTCCGATTCGTGGATGTAATGCTTGTCGTGGCGGCCGCGGGCTCGCAGAAGATCGAGCGCGCAGTTGATCGCGATCCGGTGCAGCCAGGTCCCGAAGTTCGCCCGCTCCTGGAAGCGGTCGATCTGCCGGTAGGCCCTGAGAAATGTCTCCTGAACCACATCATCTGCATCGTGCTCATTGCCAGTCATCCGATAGGCGACCTTGAAGACAGGGCGGCTGTGGCGCTCCACCAGCAGCCTGAACGCCTCGGAATCGCCTCCGCGGGCTCGGCTGACTGTCGCCAGGTCCGTCATCTCCATCTCGGACAGGTTAGACTGAGGGGGCGGCGATCGGTTAGGTGGCACTCCCCTGAGTGGCGAGTGACAAGTGGCGAGTCACAAGTGGCGCAGGTTGTTACTTTTTACGTGTCACACGCCACTCCGGGACACGAAACCTAACTTTCGCCCAACCGTAACGTATAAGTAACAATGAAGGTGATGAGCCAGATGCGAGCGCTACTGAACCTGTCAGTCGCGGTTCTGATCGCCCTTCCTGCGTTCGCAGCCATTGAGCGCCCGCTCATCGTCACCACTCAGGACCACTCGCTCGTCGATGCTGACGACTGCGTCAACTTTCACACCCAGAACACAACATCCCTTCCGTCACTCGCGCAGTCAGAAGAAGAGCGGCGAATCGGCCTTGCCGGGATCAATCTGCTGAAGGTTCGGACTGGCAACGAAGGTGGCGTCTCCATCAAAGGATGGGACCGCCCATTCGCCCGCCTGACTGTCTGCAAGTCGGCGGTCGCCCTCTCGGACGCTCAGGCGCGAAGCACGCTTCGGCAAATCAATGTCGCGATCGCAAACGGTGAGATCGTTGCAAACGGTCCGGCGCTCGACGAGACGCAGACGTGGTGGGTTCACATGATCCTTCGCGTGCCGCGCAAAGCGAACGTCGACATCACCTCGCTCAACGGCGGAATCGCGGTGCGCAACATGAACGGCAGCGTCACCGCTCGCGCGCGCAACGGAGGCATCTCGCTGGCGGGCTGCGCCGGGGTGAACAACATCCGCACCGAGAACGGCGGAATCTCTCTCGACAAGATCACCGGCCAGCTCGACGCAACGACGCAGAACGGCCCGATCTCACTCAAGCTGCGCGACGATGCCACCCCGTCGATCGACGCGCAGACCGACGATACCGGCGAGATCCTCTGTCACCTGAAGACGTGCGCCGCCGGAAACGGCAACTGGACCGCCGACCGCAAACACCTCCGCATCGGCTCGAGCCCCTCGATCCGGCTAACTTCCTACAACGCCGACATCATGATCGAGCACGTGCGGTAGGATTTCCGCCGCGCTTCCGGCGCGCGGAATGAGCGAAACCACTTACATTCACGGGACGAGTCCTGACGAGCAGCGACGGTTGTCGCTGATGAACGACGTGTTGCTCAATCCTGCTTCGCTGCGTGAGATGGCGTTGCGCGGCGACGAGCGGATCATCGACTTCGGATCGGGACTCGGGCAGTTCACGCGGGCGATGGCGCGCGAGGTTCCACGCGGGAGCGTCGTCGGCATCGAGCGCGATGAGAATCAGCTTGCGGGCGCGCGAAGACTCGCCACGGCCGAGGGTCACGGAAAACTCGTCGAGTTCCACTCCGGCGACGTGCTGGACATCGACCTCGGCAGCGACTGGGGAACGTTCGACCTCGCTCACGCCCGCTTCGTGCTCGAGCATGTGCGCGAGCCGCTGAGGGTCGTGAAGAATATGGTTCGCTCGGTGAAGCAAGGCGGGCGCATCGTGCTCGCTGACGACGATCATGACGTGATGCGGCTCTGGCCCGAGCCGCCGGGATTCAACGATGTCTGGCGCGCGTACATCCGCACCTACGACCGGATCGGATGCGATCCATTCGTCGGCCGCCGCCTTGTGTCACTGCTGCACGCGGCGGGGGCTGCGCCGGTGAGAAACACGTCGATCTTCTTCGGCGGCTGCGCAGGGATGGACATCTTCGATGTGCTCGCGGCGAACATGATCGGCGTCGTTCGCACGGCGCGTGAATCGATTCTCACGCTCGATCTCATGGACGAGACCGGATTCGATACCGCCCTCGAACATTACGCGGCGTGGGCACGGCGGCCGGACGCTGCGATCTGGTTCGGGATGGCGTGGGCGGAAGGCGTGCGGACATAGCGAATTACAAGGCAGAGCTCACAAACTCGAGCTGAGCTCCTCAATTCTTCATTCTGCGTTCTGCGTTCAGTTTTTCTTCGCCCGAGGCACGGGCCGTGTTTTTACCCAGCGCTATCAGTAGATCCTTCGCTTCGCTCAGGATGCCCCGCCGGGCCCCCCACGGCATATCCCGTGCACAGGCTGGGCTCGCTATGACCGCACCAGCAGTTCCCATCCTCAGTGAGGAGAGCCACGACTTTTATGTCCGCTCGATGCTCCTGCTTCAGGAGAAGAAGGTCCCATTTCTCGTCGGCGGCGCGTACGCGTTCGCCCGCTACACCGGCATCGAGCGGCACACGAAAGACTTCGACATCTTCATCCGCCGTGAGGACTTTGATCGCGCGGCCGCGGTGCTGAAAGAAGACGGCTGCAGGACCGAGCTGACGTTTCCGCACTGGATCGGAAAGGCGTACTCGGGCGAAGATTTCATCGATCTCATCTTCGGCGCCGGCAACGGAGTCGCGCGCGTCGATGAGCTCTGGTTCCAACACGCGGTTTCTGAAACCGTTCTCGGCGTCAAAGTCAGTCTCATCCCTCCCGAGGAGATGCTTTGGTCGAAGGGACTCATCATGGAGCGCGAGCGATTCGACGGCGCGGATGTCGCGCACGTCATCGAGGCGGTCGGCGCCAGGCTCGACTACCGCCGCCTCATCGATCGTTACGGCGTGCACTGGCGCGCTCTCTACGCTCATCTCATCCTCTTCGGCTACATCTACCCTGCGAAGCGCGCGAACGTTCCCGCATGGGTACTCGAAGAGCTCGGCTCACGCCTCGCGAATGAAACGAGCGCGGGCAACAGCAAAGAGAACATCTGCTACGGCTCGATCGTCTCGCGCCAGCAGTACCTGCACGACATCGGCGTGCGCGGGTTGAAAGACGCGCGACTCCAGCCGATCGGAACGATGTCGGCGAAGGACATCGCGGTGTGGACCAAAGGCATCGAGGTCGACGGCGCGAAATGATCGAGCGCTTCCGGGAAGGGAAGGACTAAAGAGGCCGATCCGGTGTAAAACGTCGCCATGCCGCCGGTTCGCCCTGTGAGCTCGACACCGTGACGCATCCTCTCTTTCCGGACGGACTGAGCGCCGAACAGCTCGTCGCGTGGTATCGGCGCGGCCGCGACCGGACCCTCAAGGTCTTCGCGATTCCGAACCACGACGCTTACTACTCGCGGCCGATCGCGCTGCGGAATCCGATCGTGTTCTACGAGGGTCACCTGCCGGCCTTCGCGATCAACACTCTGGTGAAGCGAATCCTCGGTCAGCCCGGCGTCGACGACAAGCTCGAGATCTTGTTTGCGCGCGGGATCGATCCGGAAGACGAGGCGGCCGCCGGCGGATCGTCTGCATGGCCATCCCGCGATGAAGTCCGTGCGTATGCCGCGGCGTCGGACGAACGGATCGAGCGCTCTCTGCGTGAAGCGGCGCTGCAGCCCGAAGCCGCGGAGGGGATCTTCACGATCCTCGAGCATGAGCCGATGCATCAGGAGACTCTGCTCTACATGTTTCACAACATGCCGCACGAGCAGAAATCTCAAGGCGATTGGATCGTCCCGCTCATTACGACTCCGGCTCTCACACCCGAAATGGTCGAGATCCCGCGGGGAGAGGTGATTCTCGGTGCCGAGCGCGGCGTCTTCGGATGGGACAACGAGTTTGCGCGGCATGCGATCGACGTGGATGCGTTCGCGATCGATCGCTGCAACGTCACCAATCGCGAGTACCTCGAGTACATGCGAATCACCGGAGCAGCAGCACCGCACTTCTGGACGCGGCTCGACGGCGAGTGGTACTGGCGCGGTATGTTCGGTCTCGCACCCCTTCCGCTCTCATGGCCCGTCTACGCAACGCACGATGAGGCGGCGGCGTTCACGGAGTGGCGCGGACAGCGCCTTCCGAGCGAGGCCGAGTATCACCGTGCGGCGTTTGGCGAGGCGAGCTCGCACGACATCCGCGGCCACTTCGACTTTGCTTCGCTCGATCCTGTTCCGGCCGGCTCGAGCGGCTCCGAAAGTCCATACGGCGTGCTCGATCTTGTTGGCAATGGTTGGGAGTGGACATCGACGCTCTTTGCGCCGTTCCACGGGTTCACGCCGATGCATTCCTACCCTGAGTATTCGGTCGATTTCTTCGACGGCAAACACTACGTGCTCAAAGGCGCCTCGCCCGCGACAGCGCGCGAGCTCGTCCGTCCGAGCTTCCGCAACTGGTTCCGTCCGAACTATCCATACCTCTACGCAACCTTCCGTTGTGTCCGCCCGCGCTGACGGCGGGTCCGCGTCATGCATGGCTACTAGCCATGGAAACGAAGCACTACAAACCGAAGACCTTCGACCTCTCGGGACTCAACGGCATCTCGGACAAAACACTGGAGATGCACTTCAAGCTCTACGAGGGCTACGTCACCAACACGAACACCCTCACGGAGAAGATCGCGGCGATCCTCGCGGACGGCAAGGTGGATCAGGAAGAGATGCCGGCCTACTCCGAGCTCACACGCCGCCTCGGCTTCGAGTACAACGGGATGGTTCTCCACGGGTATTACTTCGGCAACATGAAGAAGGGCGCCGGAGACGACGCAACGCGCGGCGATTTCCGAAGCGCCGTCGAGCGCAGCTTTCCGAGCTACGACATCTGGAAGACAGACTTTGCAGGCGTCGGCAAGATGCGCGGTGTCGGCTGGGCGATCTGCTATCTCGATCCCGCAAACGGCCTGGTCTCGAATCACTGGATCAGCCTGCACGAGACTGGCCACGTCGCCGGCTTCGTCCCGTTGCTTGTGATGGACGTCTGGGAGCACGCCTTTCTGCTCGACTACAAACCTGCCGATCGGGCCAGGTACATCGAGGCCTTCATGTCGAACGTGGACTGGAGCGTAAGCGACAAACGGATGAAGGCCGTGCAGGTGACAGCGAGCGCGAGGTAGTGAGGTGAGCTCGGCGATTCAGCGCTCGACTGAAACGAGGACGAAAGACCGCCGGCTGAAGCCGGCGCCACGTCATGCATGGCTCATGGCAGCATTCGTAAG
>JAENWF010000077.1 GCA_016650215.1 Thermoanaerobaculia bacterium | reverse complement strand
GCCGGCTTCAGCCGGCGGCTCTTCGTCTCTCGCACGACCGCCGCCCTTGCCTTCCTCCTGCTCGCCATCCTCCAGACCTGGCCGCTGGCGCGCAATCTCTCTCGCGCGGTCGCGGGTCCGGGCGATCCCTACCTCAATATCTGGATCCTCGACTGGGACTATTACGCGACGTTGCATCACCCGCTGAGTCTCTTTCACGCGAACGCATTTCATCCGGCGCGTTACTCGCTCGCGTTCACCGAGCATCTGTACGGAATCGCTTTTCCCCTGATCCCGCTCCGGCTCGCAGGCGCAGGAGCGGTCACCGCATACAACTTCGCGATGCTCGCCGGATTCGCGTTCTCGGGGTTTGGCGCGTATCTGCTGGCACTCCGGCTGACGAGGAACCAGGCGGCGGCATTCGCGGCGGGCGTCTTCTACGCGTTCGTTCCATTCCGCATGACACAGGTGACGCATATCCAGCACGTTTGGGGCGGCTGGCTGCCGATCCTCCTTCTCGCGCTGATCAACTACGTCGACCGCCCGTCGCGGCGAACCGCCGCGATGTTCGGCGCAGTCTTCGTGATGAACGGTCTGACGAACATCCACTGGTTCCTGTTCGGATCGTTCGCCGTCGCGCTCACTGCCGGAGCATTCGTGCTGAGCGGCTTCCGAAGATGGCGCGAGATCGCGATCGCAACTGCTGCTGCGCTGCTGCTCCTCGCACCATTCCTCTATCCATACACCGCAGTCGTCCGGCTCTACGGTATCGGCCGCGGCGCAGGGGAAACGAAGTTCTATTCAGCCTTTCTCTCCGACTGGCTCGTCAGCCCTATGAGTACGCGGGTCTACTCGATGCTGACCGATGTGTCGATCGATCCGGAGCGGTGGCTGTTTCCCGGCGCGATCGCGATCGTACTCGCGGCGGCGGCATCGCTGCGAGTGAAGCAGGAGCCGCGCGCGGTCGTCATCGGCTGGCTCTGGATTCTCCTCGGTGTCGCAGGCTCGCTCGGCCTCAACTTTTTCTTTCACGACTTTCTCTACGAAGCGGTTCCGGGATTTCGCGCGATCCGAGTGCCGGCGCGATGGGCTGCGATCGCATACGTGGGCCTCGCGATCATGATCGCCGTTGCGACTGCGGGACTCGCGAAAAGGAAACGATGGCTCGCCTGGGCCGTTCCGATTCTGCTCATCGCCGAACTGCACGCCGCGCCGATCCGCTGGTTTCTCGCGCCGTACGAAACACCGCAGGTCTATCGATGGCTCGCGACGCAGCCGCGCGGCGGGGCGGTCCTCGAGCTGCCGATCGAGAGCGATTCTCTCTATCTGCTCCACGCGACTGCGCATCACCGGAAGCTCGTCAACCCGCCGCGCGTCGTCGACATCCCTGCGCCGGGCGATGAGCTGTTACCCGTGCTGCGAAAAATCGGGTGCGAGCTCATCGTCGTGCACGCCGACGCGCTCGGAAGGAATGCGGGCGCAACGCGCGCGTGGTTGCGTGACGGGATCGCACGTGGCCAACTCGGCTTCGTCCGGAGATTCGACGGAGGAACCGCGGGCGACTGGGTGTTCCGCGTGAGCAACGCTGGTCACTCGTCGCCCGAACTCGATGCATTTCTCGAGGGCCGCTTCACGAGAAATGCGGAGACGTTCGGTACGCTCGACGTCTCGCCGCGACTTCTTCGCGGATCGGCCACGTTCTCTGGATTCGCCTTCTCGCCGGCGGGGATTCGGAGCGTCGATCTTCTCTTCGAGCAGGGCCGTGTCCGCCTGCCGGCGACTCTGATCGAGGATCGAAAACTCGCTGCACTCTTTCCCTGGTATCCCGCAACGCAACGCCCTCGCTTCGTCGCTCACTTTCCGGAGCGGCCCCGCGGGGTCCGGCCCGACACCGACGTCGAGATCGAAATTACCGACGGCGCAGGCCGGCGGATTCGTACCGGCGAGCGCTGGCTGGGCTGGCAGTGATAAAAGGGCGGCGCACAGAACTGTTAACGATGGAGGAAACGATGAAAAAAACACTACTCGTTCTCATGACTCTCCTGGTCGCGATGAGCGTCCAGGCGCAGCAGGCGCAGCTCCGCCTTCCGCGTCCGAGTCCCAAGGCCGCAATGACCCAGACGGTCGGCATCACCGACGTGACGGTCACCTACAGCCGTCCCAGCGTGAAAGGCCGCCAGATATGGGGCGCGCTCGTTCCGTACGACAAGGTTTGGCGGACCGGCGCGAACGAGGCGACGACGATCATGTTCAGCGATGACGTGATGGTCGGCGGCCAGAAGCTCGCGAAGGGGACCTACAGCCTTCACACCATTCCCGGCAAGGATGAGTGGACTGTGATTTTCAACAGCGTCGCCGATCAGTGGGGAAGCTACAGCTACGACGCCACCAAGGATGTCGTGCGCGTGAAAGCGCGCCCGGAAAAGGGCGAGTTCCGCGAGTTGCTCACGATCGGGGTTTCGGAGATGACCACCGACACCGCGAAATTCGTGATCCGATGGGAGAACGTCGTGGTGCCGTTCACGATCGACACGCAGTCGGTCTCCCGCTCGCTCGAGGCTGCCGACAAGGCGATCACGGCCGCGGCAACGAGCCGCTGGCAGACGCCGTATCGCGCTGCCGACTTCGCGTTCTCGAACAATCGGATGGACGAGGCGCAGCGCTGGCTCGACATGGCGCTGAAAGAGAACGAGAACACCGCGACGCTCTGGCTCAAAGCGCGGATGCTCGAGAAGCAGGGCAAGCGCGCCGACGCGATCCGCACCGCGGAAGCCGCGATCGCGAAGGCCGGCGCTGACCAGCAGGATTTCGCGACCGAGATCCGCAAGCAGTCCGATCCCTGGCGTAAGTAGTTCTTCGTCTCGTGCGGGAGCGGGTCCTCCGCTCCCGCACCCTTCACTCCGGCGTAAGATTCGTCCATGCAACCGCGCCGGAGCATGCCGCGCTCGCATCCCTCAATCCAGAGGCTGGTGCCCATCCGATCACCTTCCAGCGCCTCATCGAGAAACTGCAGATGGCGCTCGAGCAGATATTGCGGCGACGCGATTCCCGGCCGCATGGTGCGATTCTGTGGCCGCGACACTTCAACGCGCGAGCAAGGCGCGATAGAGAACGCCGGCCACGAGCTTCGAGCCCGCCTCACTCGGATGAAATCCATCCGCGCGGTAGAGCCCTGCCGCCGGATCGCGTTCCAGGGTCCTTTTCCAGCTCTCTCCTGCCGGCACGAGCAGCGAGCCGCTCGCCTCGGCCGCAAGCCGGTATGACTCGATGACGCGATCGAAATCGCCGGCGCGGGCCATGGACGGCCAGACCGTGAGCATGACCGGCGTCGCCCCCGATTTGCGGATTGCGTTCGCCATCCGGACCGCGTCGCGGATGAGCAGCTCGCGGCTGTCGGGCATGGCGGATGGACCCTGCTGCATCACGACGAAATCCCACTTCGACTTGCGGAGCATTTTGAGAGCACGACCGTCGGCGAGATGGTCCTCGAGCGAAAAATTCGGATACGCGGCGACGGAGACATCGATCATCCGCCCGTCTGCTTTCCCGAGGGCCTTCACGATCGCCGGCATGTCATTGCTGTACGTGAGGCTGTTGCCGACGAAGAGGATCCGGAGGGACTCGGCGTGCAGATTCGCCGAGGTCATGAGAAGGGCAAGTGTGACGGCGAGACGCATTCGCGGCCGAGTCTAAAGTCCTTGCTCACTGACCGATAAAACGATCGGTGAATTCAGTCCTGTTCGCTTGTCATCCTCCCAATCCTGAGCGAAGGGAAGGATCTACTGATGTGGAGACGATGCACGTGGCGGCGCTCCTGAAAAGTGCCACGAGGAGCGCGTTAGGTTCGCCCTGGGCGGAAGTACAAAGGCCCGTGGCTTCGTCCTCCCCAGCGCTATCAGTAGATCCTTCGCTTCGCTCAGGATGACGAGGGGAAGCTTCGCTCAGAATGACGAGGGGAAGCTTCGCTCGAGATGACGAGGGAGGGCTCTCGTGTCACGCGTCACCTGGATCGGTTGCCGCCGTCACGCTCAGCGGATGAAACACTTCGTCATCATCCTCCGCGATCATCACAACAGGAGGTCATATGAGTGCAGCCCGAGGTGTGACGGCTCTGATGATTCTGGCAGCCGTCTTTACCTTCCCCGTTCGCGGCGACGACTCCGCAAAGACTCCGGTCCCGCCCGTGGCGGCGACCATCGCTGAGGTGGCGGTTCCCGCCCAAGCGGCACCGGCGCCGGCGACTCCGGCGGAGCCCGCTCCCGCAACGGCAACGGTGCAGGCTGCACCGGCGTCACCACCAGCCCCGGCTCCGAAGGCCGCGACTCCCGAAGTGAAGAAGCCGGTGACCGGTCCCCTTCAGATCAAGATGGGTGACAACATCAGCTTCCGTTTCGGGATTCTTTTGCAGCCGCAGGCGGAACTGCTGCAGAACAGCGCCGGAGGCACGGGCCAGAACCTTCTGGTTCGCCGCGCGCGATTCCTGCTCGGCGCGCAGATCGCGAAGAACGTCTTTCTCTTCTACGAGACGGAGAACTCGCGGCTGGGGCAGGCGAACGCCGCGGGCGTGAAGACGATCAGCACCGGCTTCCAGACGCTCGACGCAGTGGTCGAGTGGCGATTCAAGAAGCCGTTCAACCTCTCGGGCGGTCTTGTCCGCGTTCCGACCTCACGCGAAGCTCTCGAGAGCTCGACGAACGAGTTCACGATCGACTTCAACACCTACGCGTACACGGCGACGGGAGCGCTTGCCGGCACGGGGGGACGCGACACCGGCATCATGGCTCGCGGCTATCTGTTCAAGGATCGTTTCGAGTATCGCGGGGGATTGTTCTCGGGCGTGCGTCAGGCGGGATCGCGCAACGCGTTCCGCAAAGTCGCGCGCGTGCAGTACAACTTCTTCGACACCGAGGTCTACGGCTTCCCGTCGTATGCGGGATCGAACTTCGGCGCGAAGAAGATACTCGCGCTCGGCGCGGGATATGACACTCAGCTCGACTACCGCGGCAAGACGATCGATCTCTTCGGCGACTTCCCGACCGGTTTCGGCTCGGCTCTCGGCACGGTGACGTGGCAGAACCTCGACGGCGGCAACACCTTCCGCACGACCCTTGGCGACAGCCGCATCATCACCGTCGAAGGCGGCCTCTACTTCAAGAGAATCAAAGTGGGGCCGTGGGCGCGTTACGAGAACCGCGACTTCGATGTCACCAATAACCGCGACGAGAAGAAGGCTCTTTTCGGAGTGAACTACTATCCCTACGGAAACAACTTCAACATCAAGGTGGCAGTCGCCCGGACCAGCCCTGCGGCTGGCCGCGACCTGAACCAGTTCGTCATTCAATTACAGGCGTATTACTACTAATCGAGGGGGGCATTGCACATGAGACGTTTCCTAGTTTCTCTGACTCTGATCTGCTTACTGGTGACGCCTGCCTTCGCCGCAAAAGTGAAGATCGGCTTCGTGAATTCGATGACCGGCCCGGAAGCGCCGATCGGTGAGAATCTCACCAACGGCGTCACGCTCGCGCTCGAAGACCTCAAGAAGAAAGGCATCGACGTCGATCTCATCAAAGAGGACGACACCGGCAAACCAGAAAAGTCGATGGCCGCGTTCGAGAAGATGGCGACGCGCGACAAGGTTGCCGGCGTGGTCGGCCCCTACAGCTCCAAGTGCGCGAATGCGATCGCGAAGCTCTCCGAGAAGTACAAGATTCCTCTGCTGATCCCGGTCGCGTCGAAGGACGAGATCACCAAGCAGAATCTCAAGTGGGTCTTCCGGCTCAGCGCGACCACTTACGACTACGCGACGATCCTTCTCGACATGGCAACAAGTCTCGGCAAGCCGAAGACGATGGCGATCATCAACGAGAACACCGACTTCGGCACCTCGGGCGCGAAGTCCGCGAACCTCTACGCCGCCAAGAAGGGCATCACGATCGTCGCCGAAGAATCGTACGCGCCGGGATCACCCGACTACCGCTCGACACTCGCGAGCATCAAGTCGAAGAATCCCGATCTCGTATTCATGGTGTCGTATGTCGCTGACTCGATCCTGCTGATGCGGCAGTCGCGCGAGATCGGTCTCTCGCCGCAGGCATTCCTCGGCGCTGGCGCCGGCTTCGCGACCCAGGCCTTCGCCAAAGAGCAGGACATCTCCAACAACATCTTCTCGAGCACTCAGTGGACCGGCGACGTGAACTGGCCTGGCGCGAAGGACTTCGCGGCTCGCTATCGCACCCGCTTCGGCAAAGAGCCGACCTACCACGCAGCGACCGCATATGAGTCGATGATGATCATGGGGCAGACAGCTTCGCAGGCGAAGTCGGACCCGAAGCGGACGCGCGACCTCCTCAAGAGCGGCAAGTGGAACGGGATCATGGGCGAGGTGAAGTTCCTCGACTATCTCGGCTATACGAATCAGAACCGCCACCAGATGCTCGTCGAGCAGATTCAGGGCGGCGTTCACGAAACCATCTATCCTCCGAAGTACGTCTCGAAGAAACCGGTCTATCCTTTCCCCGGCTGGACCAAATAGCAGCGACGTCAAAAGGGCGGGCGCAATGCCCGCCCTTTTTTGCGAGAGGATGGCCATGGAGATCTTCTTTCAGTCCCTCATCAGCGGAATTCTGATCGGCGGCGTCTACGCGCTGATCGGTATCGGGCTGACGATCAT
This sequence comes from Thermoanaerobaculia bacterium, assembly GCA_016650215.1. Classification (GTDB taxonomy): domain Bacteria; phylum Acidobacteriota; class Thermoanaerobaculia; order Gp7-AA8; family Gp7-AA8; genus JAENWF01. Next base: position 4,167 of record JAENWF010000077.1, on the reverse strand, counting down.
CTTCGGTGTCATGCGGGTCATCAACTTCGCGCACGGCGAACTCCTGATGCTCGGCATGTACGCGACGTACTTTCTCCACGCCGTCTTTCACATCGACCCGTTCGTGTCGATCGTGATCACGATCCCGCTGATGTTTCTCTACGGTGCGATTCTGCAGAAAATCTTCATCAACCGGATTCTCGACGCGCTGCCGCAGAACCAGATCCTGCTCACCATCGGCCTCGGGCTGATCATGAGCAATGCGGTCATGCTCGCGTTTACCTCTGACTACAAGATCCTGACAACGACTTACTCGTCGAGCAGCGTGACTCTGTTCGGCATCTCGCTTTCGACGCCGCTGATGATCTCGTTCGCGATCACGGCCGTGATCACCGCCGCTCTTTACTGGTTCCTGCTCAAGACCGACACCGGCCAGGCAATCCGCGCAACGGCGCAGGATCGTGAAGCCGCGCGCCTCATGGGAATCAACGTGAAGCGGATGTCGATCATCGCGTTCGGCCTCGGCTCCGCGCTCGCGGCGACCGCCGGCGCGCTCATCTCGCCGACGTACTACATCTTTCCCCAGGTCGGCAGTGCGTTCACGCTCAAGGCGTTCGTGATCACAGTGCTCGGCGGCATGGGGAGTGTGGTTGGCGCGACTCTCGGCGGTGTGCTGATCGGCGTCGCCGAATCGACCGGAGGCGTCTACTTCGGCTCCGGCTGGAAAGAGGTCGTCGTCTTCGTACTCTTCCTGCTCGTGCTGCTGTTCAAGCCGGCGGGTCTGTTCGGAAAATCGAGAACATGATGGAGGCTCAGACCATACCCAAGCCGATCATCCCGAGGTTCCCGTCTCTGAAATTCATCCTGCGAGCGGTTGCGGTGCTGATCGTCGCGGCGCTCTTCTTCGTCCCGAACTACGTGGAGGACACATACATTCTCCACATGATGATCCTGATCTTCATCAACGTGGTGATGGGATCGAGCTGGAACATCCTCGGCGGCTACACCGGTCAATATTCGGTCGGTCATGCGGCGTACTTCGGCGCCGGTGCGTACACGACGATGCTCCTCCTCCAGTACAAGCAGGTCGCGCCGTGGTACGGCGTCTGGGTTGGAGCAGCAGCGGCGCTCGTCGTCGCAGTGATCATCGGATCGATCTGTTTCCGGCTGCGCGGCCCGTACTTCGTGCTCGCGTCGATCGCGGTCGCGGAGATCTTCCGGGTCGCGACGCTCAACCTCAAGGACATCACCAACGGCGCGGAAGGGGTGCTCATCACCGAGATCCCACCGCTGGTGATCGGTGGCCGGCTCATCACCGACTGGGCCTCGAAGGTTCCGTTCTATTACATCGGCCTCGTCTTCGCGCTCCTGATCATCGGCGTGACCTGGCTGGTGCGCAACTCGAAGCTCGGCTACTACTTTCAGGCAATTCGTGAAGATCAGGATGCGGCGCACTCCCTCGGCATCGGCCTCACGTTCTACAAGAACGTAGCGCTTGCGATCTCAGCGATCTTCACCTCGCTCGCCGGCAGTCTGTACGCGGTCTACGTCGGTTTCATCGATCCCAGCACGGTGCTCGGGCTCGATGTCTCGGTGCAGATCGTGATCATCTGCATCATCGGTGGCATCGGGACGATCACCGGGCCGGTAGTCGGCGCTGTGCTCCTCGTCCCGCTCTCCGAAGCGCTCCGCAGCAACATGATCACCGACCTGCTGATCAAAGTGGGAATCGTGGGGGAGGAGACGAGGATGGGGCTCTTTCTCAAAGAGCATCTCTCGCAGGCGCACGTGCTGATCTACGGGATCCTCGTCGTCGTCACGATCCTCTACATGCCGGCGGGGATCGTCGGGTTCGTGCGCCGGATGACGGCGCGGAAGGCGAGGGCGTAATGGCGATTCTCGAATTGCGTCACGTCAGCAAGTTCTTTGGTGGCCTCGCAGCGAACTCCGACGTCTCGTTCGAGGTCCCGGTCGGGACGATCATGGGACTCATCGGACCGAACGGCGCGGGGAAGACCACGCTCTTCAACTGCATCACCGGTTACTACCCGCCGTCGAAGGGCGAGATCGTGTTTGATGGACGGGCGATGAACGGACTGCTGCCCGACAAGGTCTGCAAGCTCGGCATGGCTCGCACGTGGCAGAAAGTGCGGCCGCTGACGAATCTGCCGGTGCTGGACAACGTGATTGTCGGCGCGCTCTGCCGGACGCGTTCGGTGCGCGACGCGCGCCGGATAGCGCAGGAACAACTTCACATCGTGAAGCTCGAAGGCAAAGCGCATCTACTCGCCGGCGCGCTTCCCATCGGCGAGCGGAAGAAGCTCGAGGTCGCGCGCGTGCTCGCCACGAAACCGAAGCTGCTGCTGCTCGACGAAGTCATGGGCGGTCTCAATCCCGCGGAGAGCGAAGAAATCATCCAGCTCATCCTCGACATCCGCAAAGAGGGAATCACGCAGATGGTGATCGAGCACGACATGAAGGCGATCATGCGTCTCTCCGACCGGATCGTCGTGCTCAACTCCGGCGAGAAACTCGCCGAGGGGAGCCCGGACGAGATCGTGAACAACCCGCAGGTCATCGAGGCGTACCTCGGAGCCGAATCATGAGCGCGAGCAACGGCGCAATGCTGTCGATCACCAACCTCGACTTCTCGTATGGCGACCTCAAAGTGCTGTGGGGTGTCGGACTGACGGTCAACAAAGGCGAGATCGTCACGCTCGTCGGCAGCAACGGCGCCGGCAAGTCGACGTTGCTCAAGAACATATCGCGTCTCGTGAAGTGGGCCGCCGGCTCAGTGATGTTCGAAGGAGAGGACCTCTCCCGACTCGAGCCGCATGACGTCGTCGCGCGCGGAATCATTCACGTGCCGGAGGGGCGCCGCATCTTCCCCGAGATGACGGTCATGGAGAACCTCCGGATGGGGTCGTTCCCCAAGGCGTGCCGCCCCGACCGCGAGCGCAACGTCGAGCGCGCGTTCTCGCTATTTCCACGCCTGAAGGAGCGCGAGAAACAGCTCGGTGGCACGCTCTCAGGCGGCGAGCAGCAGATGCTCGCCATTGCGCGCGGACTGATGGCGAATCCGCGGCTGCTGCTGCTCGACGAGCCTTCGCTCGGCCTCTCGCCGCTGCTCGTGAAGAACATCTTTCAAATCATCACTGAGATCAACAAACAGGGGGTCACGATCCTGCTCATCGAACAGAACGTCTATCAGTCGCTGCGCATCGCGCACCGCGGCTACGTGCTCGAGACTGGGCGTGTCGTCCTCACAGGTACCGGCAACGACCTCCTCAGCGACAACCATGTCAAGAAAGCCTTCCTGGGGATGTAACGGAGAACGATCATGAAGACCAAGGTATCCGACTGGATGACCCGCGAACCGATCACCATCGACGAGCGCGCGTCGATCATGGAAGCGATGCACCTGATGAAGGAGAAGGGCATCCGGCGCCTTCCGGTGATGAAGAAGGGACGCCTCGTCGGACTTGTCACCGACCGGATGCTCAAGGATTACTCGCCCGGCAAGGCGACCATGTTCGACACATGGGAGGTCCACTATCTTCTGTCGAAGACCTCTGTGACCGAGGTGATGAACCCCAAACCGCACACGGTAACGCCGGGATCGGCGCTGACCGAGGCGGCGCTGATCATCCGGGACCATCGTCTCTACGGCCTCTGTGTGGTCGATGGAAAAGGGGAGCTCGTGGGCATTCTGACGATCAAGGATCTGATCGACGCGCTCTTCCATCTCGCGGAGATTGCGAGCGAGAAGACCCGCGAGGCACCGGCGTCGACCTGAAATTCGCCCCTTGCCTCTGAGGTTGTGCGAATATCACTTTGGAGGTCACATTTGGGAAGACCACAAGTCTCATTCGCAAAACGCCAGAGAGAGCAGCAGCGACGCGAGAAGCAGCAGCTCAAAGCGGAAAAGCGACAGCAGAAAAAGAGCGAGAATCCGGGCGAGGACAGCGAATTCGACACGCAGGTGATTCGCGAGCAGTCGATCGTTGACGAAACCGTCTGATTCATGGCGCTGACCGCGACCGTCTATAACGTCGAGACAGAGCTGAGCGACATCGACCGCGGGGTCTATGAATCGCTCTCGCTCCGCATGGCGCGGCAGCCTTCCGAGACGCTCGAGTACATGCTGACGCGTCTCCTTGCTTACTGTCTCGAATACACCGAAGGAAT
>JAENWF010000076.1 GCA_016650215.1 Thermoanaerobaculia bacterium | reverse complement strand
TCCTTGAGGAGCCACGTCGCGCCCGACGCGATGATCTCCGCATGCTTGCGCGAGAGATAGCGGTCCTTGATCGGGATCGAGCATTCCGAGGCGCGGCCGATCGACACATTCACTCCCTGAAGCGGCTGCTTGAAAGGGGAGAAAAGCGGCGAGTAAACGGTGACTTCCGCGCGCGGGAGAACGGTCTGCATTCGAGCCTCGGGGAACGCGTCATTCTACCGCACGCGTGCTAGGTTGTAGGTGTGAGCTACTTCCTCGAGATTGAAGGACATTTCGCGATGCGTCGCGGCACGCCCTTCATTCTTTCGGCCAAGGATTGGGCGCTGATGCAGAAGTGGCACTCGGACGGGATTCCACTCCCTGTGGTGATCGAGGCGATCGATCAGGTGTTCGAGAAGAACGAGACGAGTGGGCGGAAGAAAGTGATCTCGAGCCTCTCGTACTGCCGGCATGCCGTGAAAGAGATCTGGGAGGAGCGGAAAGAACTGGCGGTCGGCAGCGGGGAGGCTTCACCCGAGGAAGCGCCACTTGCACTGCTCGAAACGCTCGCCGCAGAGATCGAGCGGGGGAGCGGGAGCATCTTTTTTGAGACCGCCGCGAAAGTGCGAGCCCTGGCAGCCGAGAAGAGCGTGCCGCGGATCGAAGAGCGATTGATCGAGATCGAGCACGAGACGATCGAGAAACTGCTCGAGTCGGCTCCCGACGCGATGAGCATCCGCGACGACGTCACCCGGTTGATCGGCGACGCGAACGCGCTCGATGAGAAGACCCGCGCCAGAACCGCTGAAGCGAATCTGCGAAGAATCGTGCGCGACCGGTTCGGGCTGCCGAGACTGACGCTGTTCCGATGACTGAGTGACGCGTGACGCGTGACGAGTGACGCGGCGCCGTGTCATCCTGAGCCGCGAAGACGGCGAAGGATCCCCCGCGCAAGTACGATTCCCGAACGGACGCGGTGAAGGGGTCTTCTGATCGGATTTGGGAGAACGCAGCCGCGCGCATCGCCCGCACATCAGAAGATCCTTCGCTTCGCTCAGGATGAGTGAACCCTAGCGTAGCGCTTTGTCCAATTGATCCATCAGCGCTACTGCTGCGCGACCGCTGACCAGTTCATCCGCGGGGACGCCTGCGGCGGGGTCTTTGATTCCGCATGCGCTGAGCACCTGATCGGAGGTCAGACCTCTTGCACATGGTGCGGAGCGGAGCATGAGCAGGCGAGTTGCGAGTCGTGACGCGGAGGCGGCGGTCAAAGGACGCGCGGCCGCGACACGGCGGGTCACCGGATCGACGTCGTACAGGCCGATGGCAATCGCGCGGATGATCTCCTCGCGGCCGGCGATGTCGGCGATGTCGATAGCGATCGGCGGAGTCGAGAGGTTCTGCGCGAACCGCACCGACGCCACTCTCCAGTAGAGGAGAACTGCAAAGTCGGCGCGGTTGATCGCCGTTGACTCGATCGCCGCCTGGTATTGCGGCGGCATGTTCAGCGCCGTCCACTGATCCTTGATTTCGGCGAGCCGTTTCTCGTGCCGCGCGTCGCGAGTGCGCCGGGAAAGCCGCTCGTAGCGGACGATCGCTTCCTGGTAGCGTCCGCGTCCTGCGTCGATCTCGGCGAGCGATTCCTGCACTTCCGGACGGTCGACTTCGCCCGAGTTCACGAGCGGCTCGAGAACCCGCCGAGCCTCGTCCCAGCTCTTTTCCGCGATCAGTTTCTGCGTGAGCAGAAGCCGCGCGTTGGTGTCGGTGGCGTTGATCGTCAGCGCCTCGCGCAGCATCCCGATCGCTTCAGATTCAGGAGCAGCCTGTGCCCGTACCATTAGTTCTTCGAAGAGCGTCCGCTCGAGATAGCGAACGCGCTCCCCGGCGGTCTCGGGAGCATTCGGTGCTGACGCGACCGCGCGGTAGATCTCGAGAGCCTCCCGCCGCTGCCCTTCCGCAATTGCGACTTCTGCCTCGTACACTCGCGCAGCCGTGTACTTCGGAGCCCGGTCCACCACGCGCATCACCATGTTGCCGGCGATGTCGGGACGCCCCTGTTTCAGCTCTGCTGCGACGAGTCCGAGTTGCGCGGGGAGGTACTCCTCGTCCTTGTTCAGGATTTCATTGAACCGTTTCCGCGCCTCCTCGGTCTGCCCCGAGAGCAGCTGAGACCACGCCGTGTTGAACCGGCGGTCGATCCACTCGGTTGAGGTGCCGGTGTAGGTTGTGCGCGGATCGATCAGATATCGGTCGTCTCCCTGAGGAGTGACGACGGGTGGCGGCGTGGAACCGGCGCATGCGCTGAGGATCAGCGCCGCCGCGAGCGTTGCAAGCGTCAGACGTCTATTCAACCTTGAACCCCTCAATCAGCCGCAGAGCGGCCGCGAAACTTTCCTCTTGTTCTGCTGCCCCGAGCCAGTGCACATTTCGCTCCGACCTGAGCCAGGTCATCTGCCGCTTGGCGTAGGCTCGGGTGCGGCGCTTCGTCTCCTCGATCGCTGCCTCGAGATCCAAAGCACCCGAGACGACCGCCGCTGCTTCGCGATAGCCGATCGCGCCGAACGGCCTCGCGTCGGGAGGAAACCCCTGCAGAAGCGCTCGCGTCTCCTCGACGAGCCCGCTACGGTACATCTCTTCGACGCGCGCGTCGAGACGTGAGTGGAGCGTCGCTTGCTCGAGTATCAGAGCGAGTTTCAGCGCGGGAAGGATTTCCGGCGACTCGCTCGACGGGCGATCGAACGTGGAGATCGCGCGCCCCGACGTGATCCAGACTTCGAGCGCCCGCTCGACCCGATGCCGGTCTTCGGACGCGATGCGCGCGGCGCTTGACGGATCGACGCGGCCGAGCCAGCTGTGGAGGCGCGCCGAACCGCGAGGCGTCGCGGCGATCCTGCGAATTCGTGCGCGCAGCGCCTCGTCCCGCGCTGGCATCTCCGGCAGTCCCGCCAGCAGCGCGCGAAGATAGAAGTAGGTGCCGCCAGTGAGAATCGGAAGGCGTCCGCGGGCGCTGATCTCGGAGCAGACTCGCTTTGCCGCCGTGGCAAAATCCGCCGCGTTGAACTCCTCGGTCGCGTCGATGATGTCGAAGAGATGATGGGGGACCGCATGTCGCGTCGCGCTTTGAGGCTTCGCGCTGCCGATGTCGAACCCGCGGTAGATCTGCACCGAGTCGAAGTTGACGATTTCGCCGCCGATCGTCTGCGCGAGGCGCACGGCGAGCTCGGACTTGCCGGTTCCGGTAGGACCGGCGATGACCACCAGCTTCACCGCGGTCGGGTGCCGCCGTGCGTGCGATGGTCCTCGCGCTCGAGCATGTTGCGGAGGTGCTCTCTGCAGTAAATCGCGCCGGCGGGAACCGGCTTGCCGCATACCGTGCAGCGGGTTTTTCCCTTCGATACGACCTTCGTTCCTTTTTCGAACACTTTCAAAGCGACTCCGGCCACGACGAGCGACGCCGAGACCATCATCGCCTGCTCGAGCATCCGCTGCGGAATCATTTCGGCAATCGGCGCCTCCGAGTAGCTCTCACGAACGACGAAGAGCGCGAGGATCAGGACCAGAGTCCAGAGGCCGAGGCGCAGAAGAGTCGAGGACATAGGGGCTGTTTCCACTGTAAGCAGCTCAACCGTCAGTGTCAATTTCCTTACTTACGAACAATGCACGTGGTGTGAGCGAGATCACGATCGTGCCGTTCCGGTCGGTGCGCAGCGTTCGGACCCTCGCGTGATGAAGAGCTTCGGTGACGCTCGGATGCGGGTGTCCGAACAGATTGTTTCTGCCGCACGAGATGACTGCCCAGCGCGGCGCTGTGATGGCGAGAAGCTCGGCCCCGGTGGACGAGCGGCTTCCGTGATGCGGCACCTTGAGTATGTGAGTCGCCGTGAGGCGCGGCGCGATCGCGCGCTCGGCTTCACGCTCGATGTCGCCGGTGAGAAGCGTCCGCCGCCCGAATGCGGTCGCGATGATGACGATCGAGGCGTTGTTCTCGGGGGCGCGGCGGTGCGGGCGGTCGCTCGTGAACGCGTGCAGCTCGAACGCTCCGGCCCGCGCGGTTCGCTCGCCTCCAACGAGACGGATCGGTGTCTGCGAGGCGGCGGCCGCCGCGAGCATTCGCTGCGCGCATTCACCTCGCAAACGGCGCGGGCTGAGCCAGAGCTCACCGACGCGCATGCGCCTCAGCACCGCCTCCAATCCTCCGCAGTGATCGGGGTGTGCGTGCGTGAGTACGACGACATCGATCCGCGAGACGCCGCGGTCGGCGAGGAGGGGAAGCAGCACGCTTTCGCCGAAGCGAGGATCGTCACTCCGCCCGCCGCCGTCGATCAGCACGCTGGCCGCTCCGGAGCGAAGAAGAATCGAGTCGCCCTGACCGACGTCGAGGAACGCGATCTCGGCGTGCTCGACGCTTCGCGCCTCGAGCGAATGATGAATCGCCGCTGCAGTGGGGATGAGCAACGCGATGATGACCGCCGCGGTTCGAAGCCGTCCGCGCAGGAGGCCGATCGCCAGAAGAGCGCCGAGAAGTCCAACGGCGAGCGCAATCGCCGGCGGTGCGGCGAAGAATCCTGAAGCGGGCGAGGCGGCGACGTTGATCGCCGAGCAGAGCGAGTTGAGCAGCCCGATCGCGTCGAGAAAGAAAGGCAGCTCTGTCGCGCAGAAGCCGATTCCCAGCATCAGCATCACAAACACGATCGGCGTCATCACGATTGTCGCGAGCGACCCGCCGAGCGCGTACTGGTGAAAGTGAAAGAGCGTGAGGGGTGCGATCGCCAGTTCCGCCGCAAAAAGGTATGCGACCCATCGCAGACGCGTTCGCGCGAGTGGCTTGCCGAGAAACAGGAGCGACGCAGCTCCCGCGTACGTGAGATGAAACGCAGGATCGGCCAGGTCCGACGGTGTCGAGAGAAGGCGCGCGAGCGCTGCGACGCACCAGAGATTCTCGAACGATGTTGGACGCTTCGCGAAGCGGGAGATCGCGTAGAGCGCGATGCCGCAGCTCGCACGCGAGACTGAAGCGCTCGTTCCGATGAACGGGGGAGCGATCAGCGCGAAAGCGAGCAGCGATAAGTCCGATCCTCTTGGCGCGCCCGCCCATCGGAGCATCAACGCGATCGCCGCGGCGGCAATCGAAATCTGCAGGCCCGAGAAGACGAGAAGGTGATACGTGCCGCCGCGTTTGAACTCGTCGCGCGTCGAGTCGCTGAGCCGTTCGCCCCGCCCGAGCACGAGAGCCTCGATCATTGCGATCTCGTCGGGGCGCGTCGCCGCGTGCCTGCGAAGACGCCGCGCGATGCGGCGGTTCCACGTCGCCGGCGACCAGGGCGACGCGGCACCGGTGTAGGAGAGAAGCCGCGGCGACTTGATCGAGATCGAATATCGCCCACGCTCGTCGCGGCGCAGAAAACCCTCCGCGCGAATGAACAGCTCATCGCCGATCGGAGGCGGCTCGAAACGGGCGTAGAACGCGATCGGTTCGGTGAACGAACGGCCGCCGGCGACGAATCGCGAGCTGCGAAGCACATTCACGTGCGGTCGTTGCGACCAGTCGTGCTCGATCGGAGCCTCGATCGCGAGGAAGGTTTCGCCTCTGAAACGCTCGAATGCCGTGATCTCAGCGGCTGCGCGTCGTTGTGCCGATTGCGAAACGAGAATGGCCGCAGCCGCGGCCATCGCCCCCATCGCCCATCTGCCGCGCCGCAGCCTCAGCAATGCGGCCGCGACCAGTACGAGCGCGGCCGCCGTCGCGTTCGCGCGGCTCAGCCACGGCGCCGCGGTGAGCGCGATCAGGAATGTGAAGAGCGGGATGGCTGCAGGAACGTCATCGCGCACGCTCGAACGAAGAAAGAGTCTCGACGTGATGCGTGTTCGGGAAGAGATCCAGCAGATCGAGAGTGGAGAGTCGCCACCCCGACGCGGTCAGGCGGTTCGCGTCGCGCGAAAAGGTTACCGGATCGCAGGAGAGATAACAAATGATCTCGCGCGCCTTGTCGCCAACGGCGTCGATGACTTCCTTTCGCGCCCCGGCACGCGGAGGATCGAGAAAGATGAAGTCCGCCTCTTCCATCCGAGCCGCGTGAATCTCGACCGGAGTCTCGCTCACGCGAACATTCCGCGGCGCATTGATCCGTGCGTACTTTGCAGATTCCGGCGAGCCTTCCACGGCGATGACCCGCTCGAAGAGTTGCGCGAGCGGCAACGTGAAGAAGCCGGCTCCGGCGTACAGGTCGAGCGCCATGTGTCGTTTCTCCGTTCGCGCGGCGTGTGCAGTCACGAGCCGGATCATCGTTCCGAAGAGATGCCGGTTGACCTGGAAGAACGAGTCTGTCGAGAGTCGGTACGTGAACTCGTTCACGCGCATGGTGATCTCGCGGCGGTCGGGAATCAGCTTGCCGTCGATCTCCCAAAACGAGAGTGGCGCCAAGCCGTCAGCGCGCGAAGCCGCGATCGCGGTCGCCACGCCCACGACTTCGCATTCCTCCGGCAATTGCACGACGTCATTCGAGCGCATCGCGTAGAACCCGACAGCCCGCCCATCCGAGTGCAGCCTGCTGCGGATGCGATAGTTCAGCGGCGAAGGGTGAATGGTGATCTCCGGCAGGGACGCCGGATCGAACTTGCCGATGCGCCGGAGCGACTCGACGAGGATTTGCTTTTTTGCGTCGAGCTGCTTGTCGAGGCGAAGCGCGGTCCAGTCGCATCCTCCGCACGTCGAGGCGACTGGGCACGGCTCGGCGCGCCGCCACGGACTCGGGGTGACGAGGTGAACGAGGTCCGCTTTCGCGAATCCTTTCTTCACCTCGGACAGGCGCACCAACGCGACGTCGCCGGGGAACACGCCGGATGCGAAGACCGGGAAGCCGTCGATCCGCGCGATCGCATCGCCGCCGGCAACCAGCTCGCCCGCGGTAATCGTGATCTCCTCGCCGGTCCGCATGCTCTGCATTCTGTGATAAAACGCGCCGCGCCATGAAAGTGCATGAATACCAGGCGAAGGAAATCCTCCGCCGCTACGGCGTTCCTACGCCGCGCGGCATCGTCGTCGACAACCCTGAGGCAGCGCGCGCTGCGGCGGAAAAGCTCGGGGGCCGCGTTGTCGTGAAAGCGCAGATTCACGCGGGGGGCCGCGGCAAGGGCGGCGGCGTCAAGCTCGCTAGGGACGCGAACGAAGCTGTCGAGCTGACCAAAAAAATAATCGGAATGACGCTCGTGACGCATCAGACCGGTCCCGAGGGCCGCGTCGTGAACAAGGTGCTGATCGAGGAAGCGCTCAACATCGATAAGGAGCTCTACCTCGGTGTTACGCTCGACCGGAAGCTCGGTCTGCCCGTCGTCATGGCGTCGAAGCAGGGCGGCATGGAGATCGAGGAAGTCGCCGAGCGCGATCCGAAAGCGATTCATCGCGAGCCGATCGACCTGGTCCTTGGCATCCAGCCGTTCCAGGCGCGCGCGATCGCGAACGCTCTCGAGCTCAAAGGCGATGCGTACAAGAAATGCGTCGACTTCGTCCAGAAGCTGATGCGCGCCTACATCGAGACCGATGCGTCGCTCGCCGAGATCAACCCGCTTCTCATCACGAAAGAGGGCGATGTTCTCGCGCTCGATTGCAAGATGAATTTCGACGATAACGCGCTCTTCCGCCACAAGGATGTGCTGGAGATGCGCGACCTCAACGAAGAGGATCCGCTCGAGGTCGAAGCATCGAGCTTCGGACTGAACTACATCAAGCTCGACGGCAACGTCGGCTGTATGGTCAACGGCGCCGGTCTCGCGATGGCGACGATGGACATCATCAAGCTGGCGGGCGGAGAGCCGGCAAACTTCCTCGATGTGGGTGGCG
>JAENWF010000075.1 GCA_016650215.1 Thermoanaerobaculia bacterium | reverse complement strand
GACGTGGCGCCGGCTTCAGCCGGCGGTCTTTCGTTCTCCTCGGGTGCTATCCCCGAGCTCGGGATCTGACGGCGAGGTTTTTACGCGGCCGGCACCGGCGGGAACATCAGATCGAGCTTGATCAGCACGTTGTCCTTGATCAGATCGTCCGCCGCGCCTTTGTACGAGATGCCCCAGTCATGCCGGTTGATGGTGAACTCGCTCGTCGCGCGCAACCCCTGGGGCGTGACACTGGTGACAACCGGAATCGTCACTTCCTTCGCGACGCCATGCATGTCGAGCGTTCCCTTCAGCGTGTACGTTGCGCCGCCCGCGGCTCCCGCGGCGGCCTCGGTCAGTGACGTGGACGTGAACGTGGCTTTTGGATACTTCGCAACATCGAAGAAGTCGGCACTCTTGAGATGGCCCGTCAGTTTCTCGTCGTCTGCCTGGAGCGTGCCGAGGTCGATCTGGAAGGCAACGCGCGACGGCTTCCCTGCGGCGTATTCGATCCAGCCGTCGAAGGCGTTGAACTTACCGTTGTGATCGCGTGTGACTTTCGCGCCGACAAACTCGATCTTGCTCTTGTCCTTGATGACATTCCCAACGGTCGCGCCCGGTGTCGGCTGGAACGCTGTCACTGGTGTGCTGGTCGTTGTTGTCATCGCAGTCGTGTCCGTGACTTCGGCCGCCGGCTTGGTATCGACGACGCTCTCGCGGCATCCGGCTGCAAGTGCGAGGATCGTGAGGGCGATAAAGGGAAAGCGTAGCTTCATGAAATCTCCTTTTGGTGTGCTTCGGCCGGAGATGCAACCTCGGCGCCTGAGGGGCGACGCGCGAGGGCGTCGGGCGAACCGGCACGATTCGAGCGTATACTGAAAGTGCCGAGGAACCTTCCTCGGCTACCAGCACGGTCGAGCTAAGTCTCCGCTCTGGGTTCCATCCTCCTTAGCCAGCCAGAGTTCGTCCCGCCCTGAAGCAGCCTGCGGCCGTCATGTTTCCGACCCCGCCTTGCTTTCACAGCGAGCCGTACCAGGAGCCCGTGATGAAACTACACATTGGAAATCTGCCGAAAACGTTCACCGAGAGTGAGCTGAAGTCACTTCTCACCCCCTTTGCCGAGCCGACCTCGCTCGAGATCATCAAGGACAACCAGGGACAGTCGCGCGGTTACGCGTATGCCGAGTTCTCCGACGAGCACGCGCGCGCAGTCATCGCGGGACTCGACGGCAAAGACGCTGGCGGCCAGACGCTGAAGATCGGTGAAGCCCGTCCGCGCAAAGCAGACCGTCCGAAGACTGTGACCACGCCTCAGGCATGATCGCCTCACCGCCAACGGCACGAAAGGAAATGATATGAAGAGTCCGAAGCCTGTAGCGCGAGTCGTGAAATCGAAGGTCCCTGTATCCGAGCTCAACGTCAGGAAAGCGGCCGCCCGCCTCCTCGGGGCCAAGCTCGTCACGCCCGAAGTCGCATACGTCCAGCGCGAGCTCGGTACGTCGGCGACCCAGGAAGATCTCGATGCGAAAGTCGTGGCCGTCCGCTCGATGCCGTGGGCGAGCATCGTTCTGCCCGATTAGACGAGCAGGGAACGAAAAGCCGCCGGCTGAACCCGGCGCCACCTCATTCGCAGATGCAGCCGCGAGCCAGGCGGCCTGCCGTGGCGCGGCCCCGGCTCGTTTCTGTTCGAGCCTTCGTCGAGATCATTCGAGAATTCGTCCCGCCGCACAAGCCTAGATCTCGCGGAGGGCTCTCGTGATCGGCAGCCGCGCGGCGCTGATCGCCGGCAATAATCCGCCGATGACTCCCGCGACGATCGCCAGGCTCACCGCAAAGATCGCGACGGCCGGCGAGATGCGGAAGTTGAACGCGACCTCCGAGAACGTGATGAAGTTTGCGGTGCCGGTTGCGATGCCGTTGACCGGCAGCGCGAGCAGCACTCCCGCGATTCCTGCGAGTGCACTCAGGACGATGGATTCGATCACGATCGACAGCAGGACGTCGCGCCGCCTGAATCCGAGCGCGCGCATGGTCGCGAGCTCGCGCTTGCGTGAGGCGACGGCCGAGAACATCGTGTTCATCGCACCGAGCGTCGCGCCGAGCACCATGAAAAAGGCGACGATCGTCACGAGAACGCGGATGCCGAGCAGCCCGCTCGTCTGATCCTCGTAATACTTGAATTCACTCTTGACGAGCAGCTTGAGGCGCATGTCGGTCGCGATCGTGTCGCTGATCGAGCGCATCGCCGCCGCCCCATCCGGTTTGACGAGCACCGACGAATATTCGGGCCGCTTCTGCGCGAGTCCGAGATATTCGACGTCGGCCCAGATCTCCGAGTCGAAGCTCGTACCGTTCGCGTCGAAAACGCCGACGACCGTCCAGTTGCGTGGACCGAACTTGAACGAGTCGCCGATGTTCGTGCTGCGGAAGCGTTTCCGCATCCTGCTCGACACGATGACCTCGTTTGTTCCCGGCTTGAACATCCGGCCGTCGACCATCGTGATGTACGGCCTGATCGCCATCGCCTTCTGCGTGACGCCGCGGACGTTGATGTTCGAGCCGGTCGGGTTGTCGTAGCGAGGCAGCTTGAAGATGATGACGAGCTCGGGGGAGACGAGCGGCTCGCCGTCCGGCGCTTTGTCGATTCCCGGAAGCGCCCGGATGATCCGGTATTTTTCGCGCGTCACCCAGCTCGTCGCTTCAGTCTGCGCCCCTTCGCGCAGCACCATCAGATTCTCTTTCGAGCCTGACGAGACGAGCGCCTGCTGCACGCCGTTGTACAGCGCGAGCATCGCGACCATCACCGCGATGACCAGGCCGATGCCGAAGATCGTCATGATCGCCGAGACCTTCCGGCTCATCAGATTTCCGATGTTGTACTTGAGAGGAATTGCCATCGTGTCACCAGACCTTTCGCAGACCGTCGACAACCGACAGACGCGCCGAGCGCAGCGCAGGCAGGCCGCCCGCGAGGAACCCGACGACAATCGATGCGACAAGGCATGTCGCGATCGTCTTCGCGTCGACCCCGAACGCGACGAGGAAGCCCTGCGTCACTTCCGTCATGTTGACCATCTGGTAGACGTATTTGGCGCCGAGAGTCCCGAGGGCACCGCCGATCAGTCCGAGTGTCACGAACTCGATCAGCATCAGCGTGAGGATCGTTCCGCTCGAGAAGCCGATCGCCTTCAGAACAGCAACCTCGGTCACCCGCTCGCGCGCGGCCATGCTCATCGTGATTGCCGCGAGCAGGACGACCATGAAGATCGCGCAGATCGATACGACCGTGAACAGCAACTTGATGTTCCCGATCATCGCCATGAACTGCTGCTGAAACTCCTTCTCGGTGAACGTCTCGGTCGGGTATTCGGAGTTGCGGAACATGTCGTCGATCTGCTGGCTGATCCTCGCCATGTCCTTCGGGTCCTTCACGCGGACCCAGAACGTGCCGACCGTGCTGCCGGTCATATCTTTCGTCGACTCGTAGAAGTAGTCGAAGTGAAAGAAGAACGACGAAGTGTCGAATTTGTGCTTGTAGATTCCGCGGATCGTTGTTTCGGGATTGAACGGAAAGATCTGACCGATGAGAGTCACCCGGTCGCCGATCTTCCAGCCGTAGCGTTTGGCGAGCTCCGGTCCGACGATCGCACCGCGCCGGTCGGCTTTGAACGCCTCGAGCTGGTCGGCGGGGATCGCGTAGTCATCCCAGACGCTCGCCATTTTGTCGTGGTCGACCGCGAAGTTCGCGAAGAAGTTCTTCCGTTCCTTGTAATACGCGCCCACCCACTGGAGCTTCGCGATCTCGGCGATGCCGGGGATCGTCGCGATCTTCGCCTGATACGAGAGCGGCAGCGGGTTCGCAAGCGAGATCGCCGACTGCACGCCGAGTCGATTCTGTCCTTCGCCGGAGTTGGCCGCGGTCTCGAAATTCTGGAGGATCGAGAGCAACGTCGCGACGAAGAAGAAGATCGCCCCCATGAGACTCAGGGTGAGAAAGGTCCGCAACTTATTGCGGAAGAGATTGCGGATGATCAGCTTCGCGAACTTCATCCGTGGCTCCCCGCGGAATCGCGTCGCTCAGATTCGACCAGCACACCCTTGTCGAGCTGGAGCACATGGTTCGCGCGCTCGGCGGCCTTCGGATCGTGCGTGACCATGATGATGGTCTTCTGAAAGTCGGCATTGAGACGGTGGAGAAGATCGAGGATCTCGTGCGCGCTCTTCGCGTCGAGGTCGCCCGTCGGCTCATCGGCGACGATGATCGTAGGATCGGTCACGATCGCGCGCGCGATCGCGACACGCTGCTCCTGTCCGCCCGAAAGCTGACGCGGGAAGTACGTCATCCGGTCCGCGAGCCCGACGACATTCAGCGCCGTCTCGAGGTGCTCGCGCCGCTCCTTCTTCGAGAGTTTCGTCAGCAGCAGTGGCAGCTCGACGTTGTCCGCCGCATTGAGCACCGGTATCAGGTTGTACATCTGGAAGATGAAGCCGACGTTTGTGGCGCGCCATGCGGCGAGCTTCGTCTCGCTGAACGCGGAGATTTCCTTCTCGCCGACGATCACCTTCCCGCGCGTGGGGCGGTCGATGCCCGCAATCAGGTTCAGCAGCGTCGTTTTGCCGGACCCCGATGGACCCATCAGCGCGAGAAAGTCCCCCTTCGGAACTGACACCGAGATGCCGTTCAGGACCGGGACGTCGAATGAGTCACGTTTGTAGACCTTGTGCACGTCGCGGATGTCGACGAGAGACATGTAGGCGGTTCTCCTTCTTCTGGTACGGGGGTCGGGATTGGACGGCGATGATGGACGATATCGCTTGAACGGCGAAACCGAAAATTTGCCGGTTGCCGAGGGTGTGGCCGGATGCCGTTTCTACGTGGAGGAGAGATCGCCGCGGATTATTTCTCGCGAAGCAACTCCTCGATGCGGCGCGACAGCTCTTCCTCCGACAGCCGCGTGGGGCTGTACCAGCGGACGTTGCCTTTGCGGTCGATGAGGGCGAAGGTCGGTGTCGCGGAGGCTCCATAGCGGATCATCGCCGCGGTGCTGATGACGATCGGCACTCCGCTCAGTCCCGGATACGACTCCTGCCAGACCTTCTCAACCTGCGCGCGTTCCTCGGCCGGCGTCATCGGTTTTTCTTTCGAGCCGCCGTAAAGACGTGTGACCGCGACCATTGCGAGATCGCGCGGACGATAGCGTTCCCACACCTGCGCCAGTGACCGGGCCTGCGCCTTACAGTCGCCGCACCACTCTGCGAAGAAGAAGAGGAGTACCGGGCGGCCACGCAACGATTCGAGCGAAGAAGCTCCACCGATCGAATCCTCCGCGGCCAGCGGAGGAGCCTCACGCCCTTCGAGCGACAGGAGGTTGATGTTCTTGCCGATGCGGGAGCGGAGCGCGGGCGATTCCGCGCGCGCCAGTTGTGATTCGAAGAAGCGAACCGCGGCGCCGCGTCCGTCGCGCGCTGCGATCAGCCGGCCTTCGACTTCGATTGCCGCGCCGAACGGGATCAGGAGCTCCGGCGTCTCGCGCGGAACGGCGCGATGAAGCTCGGCGACCAGCCGATCTGCGAGATCCTCCCGGTGCAGCATCTCCGCCCCACGCGCGAGCCAGCCGACCGCCTCGAGATACTCCGCGTCGATCCCGCTCGCCTTCCTGTAATCCTCGACTGCTGCGAGCCCGGTCGCAAGATCGCCCGCCGAGATCTTCATCCGTACGATCCGCACGAGATCCGCGCCGTGCACGGGCAACGAGAAAAGGAGAGTGAGAAGCGCAACGATTCGAATCAGCATGCGGATGGGACGGGAGGACAGTGGGGGAGGTTCCGTGAGGCGCGAAGATCCTTCAGTGAGCGCGCGCGGCAGCTCCTTCAGAAGGAAACCAATGCTTCGTCGCGAGACACATGCTGCAGACCGACAGCATGACCGGGACCTCGACCAGGACGCCGACGACTGTCGCGAGCGCGGCACCGGAGCCGGGGCCGTAGAGCGCGATCGCCGTCGCGACGGCGAGCTCGAAAAAGTTCGACGCGCCGATCAGCGCGCCCGGCGCGGCCACTTCGTACTCGACTCGAAAGAGTTTCATCAGCCCGTACGTCAGCGACGAGTTGAAGTAGACCTGAATCAGGATCGGGATCGCGATGAGCACGACGTGAAACCAGCGCGTCGTGATGTTCTCTGCCTGGAACGCGAAGATGAGAAGCAGCGTCGCGAGCAGAGCCGCAATGGTGACCGGCGCAAATCGCGCCGTGAAGCGTCCGAACCACTCGTGGCCGCGAGTGCGGATCAGCACGGCGCGGCTGATGGCGCCGAGGGCGAGGGGGATCACCACGAAGATCAGGACCGAGTAGAGAAGAACGCGGAACGGCACGGCGAGACCGGCGGCGCCGGCGACGAGGAACGTCACGATCGGCGCAAACGCGACGAGCATGATGAGGTCGTTCACCGACACCTGCACGAGCGTGTACGCGGGATCGCCATCGGACAGATACGACCATACGAAGACCATCGCGGTGCACGGCGCGGCCGCGAGGATGATCACCCCCGCGGTGTACTGGCTGGCGAGCTCGCGCCCGATCAGCGGCAGAAAGAGTTGCTGAAAGAAGAGCCAGCCGAAGAGCGCCATCGAGAAGGGCTTGACGAGCCAGTTGACGATGATCGTGATGACGAGGCCTTTGGGCCGCTGTCCCGCGCGCACGATCGATCCGAAGTCGATCTTCAGCATCATCGGGTAGATCATCAGCCAGATCAGGATCGCGATCGGCACGTTGATCTGACTCCCGGTGCCGAACTCCATCTGCTGCATTGCGCGCACGCCGTCCGGAAGCAACCTGCCGAGGACGACCCCGGCAATCATGCAGAGCGCGACCCAGAGAGAGAGGTAGCGCTCGAAAACGTTCATCTGCTTCATCGCGCGGCCTCGCCTGCGTGACGGAGCTTCGCGGCCTCGCGGAGCGCCGCTGTGAGCTTCGGACGTTTGATGCGCCCCAGCTCGAGCTCGGCGCTGCAGAGCTCATCGAGCGAGACTTTACGCAGCTCGCTCAGCACGAGCGAGTCCGCCTTCACCTCGGGATCCTCCGCGAGGTCGCTCCAGACGGCGGCGAGCAATTGCCATGCTGAGGGATTTGCCGCGAGCCGGTATTCGACCCAGCGTCCGTCTTTGCGCTCCACGACGAGGCCAGCTCTTCGCAGTTCCGAGAGATGCTCGGAGACGGTCGATCCTGCGAGCTTCACGACCACGGTCATCTGGCAGACGCAAAGCGGTCCGCCCCGCAGCATCGAGAGGATGCGAAGCCGCACCGGATGTCCGATCGCTTTGTGCATCTGTACCGTGCGCGAGAGCACGCTCATCGTCATTTCGGAAACTCACGAAATATGATACCAGAGGTCGCCGGGCTCCCCGCACGAGCGGGTGATTCTGATTTTCGTCGCTTCCCGGACTTCGATGGGTGAATCCACTGGTGAGACGCGGCAAAAGCCCTGCGATCCTCGTTTCACCAATTAACATTCAACAGTTCGCCTCGAAGCGTGATGTTGAATGTTGAGTTTGAATCTTGAGGAGCTGACATGAATCCCTATTACGACCACGCGCACCTTTCGAAGTTTGGCGACATCGCCGAGGGGGCGCCGGAGCTGGCGAAAAAGTTCTTCGAGTACTACGGGGCTGTATTTGCGGCCGGTGCGCTTTCGCAGCGTGAGAAGGCGCTGATCGCGCTGGCCGTATCGCACACGGTCCAGTGCCCGTACTGCATCGATTCGTGGACGACCGGGAGCCTCGAGCAGGGGGCCGATCTCGAGCAGATGACCGAGGCGGTGCATGTCGCGTGTGCAATTCGCGGCGGCGCGTCGCTGGTTCACGGGATGCAGATGAAGGCGCATGTGAAGAAGGAGGGGATGTGACCGTTGCATCCCTGAGATCGCGCCGGGCGCCGCTCTCGTCGAGCGCGATTCAGCTGGACATCCTGGGGCGCATCGAGATCGATGGCAGCCCGCTCAATTTCGACGCGACGCTCGCGCATGCCGGCTCGATGCCGCTCGCTCCTTCCGCGCTCGAGATCTTCCAGATCAACCTCGGCAAACTCTGCAACATGACCTGCGGGCATTGTCATGTTGACGCGGGCCCCGACCGGACGGACGCGATGATGAGCCGCGAGATCGTCGAGGCTTGCCTGGCAGCGCTCGACAGAACGAGCGTGCACACAGTTGACCTCACGGGCGGAGCGCCGGAACTTCATCCCGACTTTCGATGGCTGGTCGAAGAGGCGAGGCGACGCGGCAAACACGTCATCGACCGCTGCAATCTCTCGATTCTTCTCCTGCCGCGATTCGCAGGACTCGCGGATTGGCTTGGGGAGCGAGGTGTCGAGATCGTCGCGTCGCTCCCGCACTATCGCAAGCGCAACACCGACGCGCAGCGGGGGGATGGTGCGTACGACAAGTCGATCGAGGCGCTCCGCCTTCTCAATCGCGCCGGCTACGGCACCGGCGACCCTCGTCGCGTTCTCACGCTGATGAGCAATCCAGCCGGCGCGTTTCTCTCCGGCGGGCAGGCGGCGATGGAGAAGGAGTGGAGAGAGGCGCTCGTGCGCGAGTGGGGTGTCACGTTCGACCGCCTCTTCGCGCTGAACAACATGCCGATCTCCCGCTTTCTCGACTGGCTCGTCGAGTCGGAAAATCTCGAGCCGTACATGGATCGCCTCGCACGCTCGTTCAACCCCGCCGCGATCGATGGCCTCATGTGCCGCAACATGGTCTCGGTGTCATGGGACGGACGCCTTTTCGACTGCGACTTCAATCAGATGCTCGATCTCGACGCGCTGCCCGACGGCGCGGCGATGCGCATCGAAGAATTCGAACCGGCCATCTGGCAGCGGCGACGCATCGTCACCCGCCCCCATTGCTTCGGCTGTACAGCCGGCGCTGGAAGCTCGTGCGGCGGAGCAACGGCGGGTGCGGGGGCGGACGGTAACCGTTGAGTAGACGGTTACACGGTTAGACCGCCCCCCGGACCGTCCGTTTCTCGAACAGGTGTGCGGTTCGCGACTGGGATCGCGTTGCGATCAATATCGATAACTTCAACTGTTGCAGATACTTGAACAATTTTCGCCGTGCGGCACTGTTCTCGCCCTTCCATTGACTCGCTATGAACGCTACGAATCGATGGTCCGACCAGAGTTCCCGACTCAAAATGCTCGTCCGCGGTGCCCGCCAGCTCAAGCATCGCGCCGGTTCGAAGGTGGAGTTGCAACGGCTCTAGAATCTGCGGCACCTGGTCGACCAGAGCCATGACGTGATTTACGAGACGGACGCGAAGGGCCGGTTCACCTATGTGAACGCCGCGGTGGAGCGCGTTTTCGGCCTCGACCCAAAGGAAGTGATCGGCCGTCATTTCCTCGGCCTCATCCGCGAAGACTTCCGCGAGCGCGCCAATGCGCACTATCACGGACAGCGGCGCGACGAAATCGCCACCACGTACTTCGAGTTTCCCTGCGTCCCGCACAATGGACGGGAGATCTGGATCGGGCAGTACGCGACGCTCATCCGGCGGAGCGGTGAGATCACCGGCTTTCACGCCATCGCGCGCGACATGACCGAGCTTCACATGGCGAAGCAGGCGCACCACGAGGTCGAGGAGCGCTTTCTTGCGTTCATGAACAACGCCCCTGCGATCAACTTCATCAAGGATACGGAGGGGAAACTGCTGTTCGTCAACGAGCCGTTTGCCCGCTTTTTTGAACGAACCGCCGAGTCGATGATCGGCTCGAGCGACATCGAGATTTTCAACGATGACGCGCTCGCCGCTGTCCGTGCGAGCGACCTCGCGGTGTCCGAATCTCAACAGACCGTCCGGGTGGTGGAGAGCTTTCCGTCCCCTGAGGGATCGATGCATCACTGGCTCACCTACAAGTTTCCAATGCCGGGGCCGAACGGCTCGACGCTGATCGGTGCGGTAGGAATCGATATGACCGACCGCGTGGCCTTGGAAGTCGATCTCGCCGATGCGCGCGACGCGGCGCTCACTTCGGCTCGCCTGAAGTCGGAGTTCCTCGCGAACATGAGCCACGAGATCAGAACGCCGATGAACGGCGTGATCGGGATGCTCGGGGTCCTGCTCGACACTGGTCTCAGCGACGATCAGCGCGATCTCGCGGAGACCGCACGCACGAGCGCTGAAGCGCTGCTGACGATCATCAACGACATTCTCGACTTCTCGAAAATCGAGGCGGGGAAGATGACGTTCGAAATGGTCGACTTCGATGTTCGCCAGATGGTGGAGAGCGCGCTCGATCTCGTGACGGAAGCGGCCCGAAAGAAGCACCTCGAGCTCGGCTGCGTCATCGACGCAAACGTTCCGGCGCGTGTGCGCGGCGATGCGGGGCGCGTACGGCAGGTTCTGCTCAACCTCATCGGCAATGGCGTGAAGTTCACCGAGCAGGGCGGGATCGTCGTTCGTGTCACTCGTAAGTCGCTCGAAGACGAGCCGCTGGTCCTCGGATTCAACGTGACTGATAGTGGTATCGGCATCACCGAGAAGGCAAGAAAGAAGCTGTTCCAGCCGTTTGTCCAGGCCGACAGCTCGACGACACGCCGCTTCGGCGGCACCGGGCTCGGCCTGGTGATCTCGAAGCATCTCGCGGAGTTGATGCACGGCTCGATCGGCGTCGAGAGTACGCCGGGGTTTGGCTCCACGTTCTGGTTCACGGGACAGTTCGACGAGGCGCAATCGCGTCCCGAGAAGGCGCCGGCAGCGAAGAAGACCCACGTGCTCCTCGTCGACGACAGTCCGACCGCCCTGCACGTCGTATCCGCCCAGCTCGATGCGTTGGGCATCGAGAGAGCGACAGCGGGCGATGCCGTCACTGCGCTTCGAATGATGCAGGCGGCAGCGATCGCAGGATCACCCTTCGACCTCGTGATCTCCGACCGGCGGATGGAGGGCATGGATGGATTTGCCCTCGTACGCCTGCTTCGCGGCCAGCCGATGCTCGCTTCGACGCGATTCGGAATCATCAGCGCGTCGTCGCCGTCCGAAACTCCGGAAGCCCTCGCTCAGCTGGGCATCACGTTCTGGCTCTCAAAACCGGTGAAGCAGCACCAGCTCCAGGCCGCGATCTTCGGCAAGCTCGAACGTGACGACCGCAAGCCTGCCCCGGCGGCGCCGGCCTCGCACAGCAGCAGCCGCGGCCGCGTGCTCGTCGTGGAAGACAACAATGTCAATCAGCGTGTCGCCCTGCGCCAGCTTCAGAAGCTGGGATACACGGGCGACGCGGTCGGCAACGGACGCGAAGCGCTCCAGGCGATCGAACGTGTCGCTTACGACGTGATTCTGATGGATTGGCACATGCCGGAGATGGACGGGATCGAGGCGACTACGGAGATCCGCCGCCGCGAGACGGCGGGAAAACGCATTCCGATCATCGCGCTCACAGCGAGCGCGCTGCCAGAAGACCGCCAGACGTGCATTGAGGCAGGGATGGATGACTTCGTCACCAAACCGGTGCGTGAGGCCGACCTCGAAAAGGCCTTGAGCCGTTGGGTTCCGGCGCGTGAGGCCGCTGCACCCGCTGTGCGCATCCTCGACGCGTCAGTCATCGAAGAGCTTGCGGACGGCGATGAGGCGTTCGTGCGCGACCTCCTGCAGACCTTCCTCGAGCAGGGCGACACGTTGCTCCGCGCCGCGGCCACCGCGGTCACGACCAGCGATTCGAAGTCGTTCATGACGGCGGTTCACACGCTCGCCGGCAGCAGCCGCAACGTCGGGGCGGTCCCGCTCGCCGACCATTGCACGCTGGCTGAGAATGCGATTCGCGCGGGCGATGAATCGGATCTCGACGCGAGAATTCGGACAATTCGGGCCGCGTTCGCCGCGGTCAAAGATACGATCGCGACGAGAACGTCACTCGCGGCATGAACTGGAGATACGGTTTGCGCGAAGAGACGTTCACGTTGCGACGCTGATCCTGTCCCCGGCAGTTACTTCAGATGACCTCGAGCGTGCGGAGAGCTTCCTCGATTTGGTCGAGCTCGAACGGCTTCTGCAGGAGCACGGCCCCTTCCGGCAGGCGGTCGTGGACGTAGCGGGCGATTGCCGAAATGATGATGAGTTTCGGCGGGTTGGGAAGCGAGTGCGCGAATTGCGCCACGTCGATTCCGTTGACTTTTGGCAGCATCAGATCGAGGACCACGAGTCCGTAGGTCCTGTTCTTGAGCAATTCGATCGCCCGCTCACCATCGCCTGCGACGTCCACCGAGGTGCAGTGTTTGTGGAGGATCACCTCGAGAAGGCGCTAAATGTCCTGGTCGTCCTCGACCACGAGTACCGCACACTTCGCCGGCGTTGGGCGATCTGTCTCGCTGCGATGCATCAAGTGTTGCTCGCGTCTACCTTCGCACAACGTCTGCCAGAGCGCAACGCAGAGCGGTATGCTGATCGCGACGGCCCGATTCCATGAGCGACGACCCCCACCATTCTCGCGAGAGCGACGCGGCACTCAATCGCCATCTCGAAGCCAGTCCGATCCCGACGTTCATCTTCGAACGGTCGGGTGAAGAGGATTTCACGCTGAAGGCGTTGAACTCCGCGGCGAGCTCGATCGTTCCGAACATCAGCCAGCTCATCGGAATGAAAGCGAGCGAGATCTTCGGATCGGCGTCGGCTCCGCAGGTTCTGATGATGCGTGAGGCGATCCGTGAGAAGCGGCCGGTGCGTCAGCAACTCGACTACCTCGGCATCATTTCGGGAGAACTGCGCCACGTCGACTTTTCGTGCGCGTGGATTCCCCCATCGACAGTCATCGTGCACGCGATCGATCTCACCGCCATTCACAAGACCGCCCTCGACTTGCGCGCCAGTGAGTCTCGGTACCGCACGCTCGCCGACGAGAGCGCGGACGCGATTCTCCGAGTCGATGCGGGGGGGCGATTCGTAGACGTCAGCAGGCGGGCAGTCGAGCTGACGGGTTTCAGCCGCGCGGAACTGATGCAGATGACCATCGCTCAACTCCTCCCGGTCGGTGACTTCGAGCGCGACCCACTCAACATGGCTGCGCTTCAACGCGGAGAGCGCGTCATCAAGGAGCGGAAGGTCGGGCGAAAGGACGGAACCTTCTTTCCGGCGGAGTTGCACGCCTGTCTGCTTGCCGATGGCTCGATCCTGGCGACGGCGCGCGATCTCTCTCCCGTCATTCAATCGCGCGAGCAGGCGCGCTTTCACTCTGAGCTTCTTCAGCAGGTTCAGGATGCGGTCATCGCCGTCGATGCTGAGACGCGGGTGACCTTCTGGAACAGACACGCGGAGAAGCTTTATCAGTTCCGCGAAGAGGAGGTGCTGGGGCGGAGGCTAGTCGACTTCCATGTTCCTGCCGATCGAGTCGAAGATACCAGGCGGCGGTTCGCCAGCCTGGCGCAGGAAGGATCGTGGTCGGGCGAGTTTCCGGCGCTGCGAAAAGATGGAACGGTTCTGCCCGTCTACCTCACGGTCTCGACCCTCCGTGACGAGGAAGGAACACTGCGCGGATTCGTTGGAATCTCACGCGAGCTCAATGCGGGTAAGCGGGCCGAAATCGCGCTGGCGGCATCCGAGGCGCGTTTGCGCTCGCTCGTCGATCGAGCCATCGATGCGATTTTCACGGTCGACCTCAACGGTGCGATGACTTCGATCAACGCCGCTTTCGAGACGATGACCGGCTGGAATGCGTCCGATGTGATCGGAAAGAATTTCGAAGAGTTTCTCCATCCGGACGAACTCCAGCACGGAGAGCGCCGATTTCAATCCGTCCTGAAAGGCGCGACCACCTCTCTCACTGAATTTCGCATCCGTGACGCTCACGGAAGCTACATCGTCGTCGAGTCGACCGCGACCCCTGAGTTCGATGGGGACCGTATTGTCGGTCTCTTCGGAATCGCTCGTAACGTCACCGAGCGGCGCGTGCTCGAAGAGGAACGGGTCGCGCTGACCGAACGGGTCACGCTCCTGCTTCAATCGGTGCACGAAGGGATCATCGAGTTCAACGCGGATGGACGCTGTACGTTCGCGAATCCTGCCGCTGCACGAATGACCGGATTCACGTTCGCTGCAATGGAGGGCGCAACGCTGCACGACATCCTTCACGGAAAGCTTGCGGGACGCGAGGCGCACGAGCTGGAGAACTGTCTGTTCGGCAATCACGTCTTCGAGCCGGCCGCGGTTCAGTTCGAAGACTCGGCCATCCGCGCCGGCTGGAAAGTGTTTCCTCTGCTCATCAGCGGGTCACCGCTGATCGATGTCCGTGGAGCGAGGGGCTACGTCGTTACACTTCTCGATCTCACGGAGCGGAATGCGCTTCAGGAAGAGATCGAGAAACGCGAACGCCTTTCCGGCCTTGGGCGCGTGGCAGCAAGCATCGCGCATGAGTTCAATAATCTGTTGATGGCGATTCAACCCTTCGCGGAGATGATTGGCCGCGCTTCCGACTCTCCCCCCGTCACCCGCGCGGCCGGCCATATCCAGCGCGCCGTGCGGAGGGGAAAGGCAGTGACGCAGGAAGTGCTCCGTTTTACGCGGCCGATTGCTCCAGTCCTCGTCCCGATCGACGTCCAGGAATGGCTCGAGTCGATCGCCGCTGAGCTTCGTGCCGTCGTGGGACGCGACGTGACACTCGAGTACCGCGTGGCCGCCGATACGAGCCGGGTCAGTGGAGATCGCGATCAGCTGACTCAGGTGATCTCGAATCTCGTGCTCAACAGCGCTCAGGCGGGGGCGAAGAACATCACGATCGCGGTCTCGAACGCGCCGCCTGGCCGGCGAATGGTAAACGCACTCAACCTGGACGCCCTGGTCCGCATGACGGTGCAGGACGACGGGCCGGGGATTCCGCAGAACGTGCTGCGGCAGATCTTCGAGCCCTTCTTTTCGACGAAGCGCGGCGGTACGGGCCTCGGTCTCGCCATCGTTCATCAGTTGGTACGGCTTCAGGGCGGTGCGATTGCCGCCGAAAGCGGGGATGAGAAAGGAACGACATTCGAGATTCTTCTTCCCTCCTTCGCGGCGAAAGCTGAGCAGCAGCCGGCGCAGATTTTTCAACCGCTGCCCGCTTCCGAAATCGAGATCGGGCGGGTGCTTCTCGTCGAGGACGACGAGAGCGTCGCCAGCGGGATTTCCTCGCTGCTCGAGAGCGAAGGAATCGCGGTCCGGATCGCATCAAGCGGAGCAGCAGGGATGGCGGAGTTGGAAGAGAGCCTGCCGGATGCGGCAATCCTCGACGTCGGTCTCCCCGACATGACAGGCATCGAGCTCTTTCAGAAGATTCGCGAGCGATGGCCGTTCTTTCCTGTCGTATTCTCGACCGGCCATGGCGACGAGAACTATGCGCGTGCGGTCGACACGCGCGCCGTCGAGTTCCTGATGAAGCCGTACGATCTCGATACGCTGCTGGCGAGTCTTCGATCCGTCATCGAGCGCTCGCGCCGCCGCCTCGCCGGCCCTCTTCCTGATTCGAGAGAAGCGCGCCGCTAACCAGAAATGGGCTGCGCCTTCGGGCGAGATGCTGCTCTGCTTACGTCTCCGATTGCCATCAGCTTGCTCGCGACCCGGGATTCGCGAGTACCGGACGCGGGGCATCGGCAATCGAGGGGGGGAGTCTCACGGCGCAGCAGGCCGTGCGTAGTGCGCGCAGATCGCGCTGCATCTGCGGATCGAGCTTCAGGATGCCGAGGATCTGTTCGAGGGTTTCGCCGAGCGCAGAGCTCTCGAGCTCACCGATCCGATAGTGGATCCACTTGCCATCGCGCCGGGTCTCGACGAGTCCCGCTCGCCGGAGGTAGGCGAGATGGCGCGAGATCTTCGGCTGCGGCTCGCCGAGAATCTCTACGAAGTAACAGACGCACAGCTCCCCCTCAGCGAGCAGATTCAGGAGCCGCAGGCGCGTCCCGTCAGCAAGCGCCTGGAAAAGCCGTTCGAGATTCCGTTTGATCGGCATAGGTGTTCTGGCCCGGTATGAATTTGCGTTAGCGAATGTAACACGGCGGCGCAAACCGCATAGACTCCCGCCGCATGGCCGCGCCAGCCCCCCAGGATCAGCCGAACATCGATTTCGCGACGCTCGATCTGCTTCCCTACGGCATCATCATCGTCAATCGCGAAGGAACGATCGTCTTCTACAACTCGCAGGAGGAAGAGATCGCGGGAAGGCGTCGCGAGGATGTCGTCGGAAAGAACTTTTTCCTCGACGTCGCTCCCTGCACGCACGTGGCGGAGTTCTATGGGCGTTTCGGCGAGACGATGCAGCGCGATGGGCTCACCGCGCAGTTCACGTTCCGCTTTCCGTTCCAGCCGGAGGCTCGGCTCGTCGACATCACCCTCACGAGCTTCCGCGATCACGACCGCCCCATGTGTTTGATCGCTGTACGCGACGTGAGCGAGCAGGAGCGGATCCGCGAGCGGATCCTCCTCGCGGAGCGATTGCGCGAGATCGGTGAAGTTGCGGCGACGGTCGCCCATAACTTCAACAACGTGCTGATGGCGGTGAGCGCGCATGCTTCGGTCATCGCCCGCGACGCGAACCTCGCGGGGCGTTCGCGAACGTCGGCCGAGCAGATCAGAAAAGCTGTGAATGACGCGACCGAGATCGTCGCGAGGATCCTCCGTTCGACGCGCGGCGAAGGGAGCGCCACGGCCCATGAAAGGCTTTCGGTCAACTCGGTCGTCAGAGACGCTGTCGACTTCTCGCGCGGTTATGCGGACGAGGCCCGGTCCGCGCGCGGCGCCTCGATCGACATCGAAACGAACCTCCCGGCGGATTCGCCCTTCGTGACCGGGATTGCGAGCGAGGTTCGTGAAGCGCTGGTGAACCTCCTGCGCAACTCCGTCGACGCGATCCGCGGAGCGGGGAAGATCCGCGTCGATGTGCGGCGCGAGAGCGGGCGAGTCGCGCTCGAGGTCGCGGACGACGGTGAAGGAATGCCGCCCGAGGTACAGGAGAAGCTGTTCCGCCCGCTGTTCACAACGAAGGGTGCGCGGGGGAGTGGATTGGGACTCGCCAGCGTCTATACGATCGTGCGCCGTCACAGCGGAGAGATCTCGTTGCGCAGCCAGGTGGGAGAGGGAACGCGTTTCGTCATCGTTCTCCCCGGGGTCGAATAGTTGTTGAGCCGCCGGCTGACTCATACACGATTGCCGCTGTCGATCGCCGGCGTTCTGGTCGCTTCGATTCTTCCGTCGATCGCGCTCCGTCGAGTCGGAGAGCGGTTTGTGCACCTGCCGATTCATTCAGCGATGGAGGCGGTGGGAGGCGTCGTTGCGCTTGCAGTCGCCGCAGTCCTTCTCGCGAGAGTGGGGGCCAGGAACGAGCCGCACCTGAAGTGGGTGGCGGCGGCCATGGTCAGCATGGGCGCACTCGATCTCGCCCATGCCTGCGTTCCGTTAGGACCTCCGTTCTTCTGGTCGCGCGCGCTTCCGACACTGATCGGCGGACTCCTCGCCGCGGCGGTCTGGGTTCCAATCGGCCCGCGGTTGGGCCGGTGGTTGCCGTGGATTGTTCTCTTCGCAACGATCCCGATCTGTGCCGCGCTCCTCGGCTGGCCGTCTCTGTGGCCTCCCATGATTTCGTCAACCGGCGATTACGCAGTCGCTGCGAAGTGGATCAACGTGACCGGCGGGACCGGATTTCTCGCGGCTTCTGTCTTCTTCGTTCGCAGGTACATGAAGCAGCGGCTTGCCGAAGACCTGATTCTCGCGAACCAGTTCGTGATCTTTGCCGTCGCGGGGGTTCTTTTCGCGCTGGCGAGTCTGTGGAACGCGAACTTTTGGATCTTTCACATGCTGCGGCTCATTGCATATCTCGTCGTATTGCGACTCGTCGTCGATGTCTACCGCGAGCACGAGTCCACCGCTCGGGCGGATGTCGAGACGCGTCTCGATCACGCGTACGAGCTCCTTCAGCTGCACGTCGAGAACTCGCCGCTCGCGGTGATCGAGTGGGACGACCGGCTCCACGTGCTCCGCTGGAGCGGGGGCGCCGAGCGGATGTTCGGATGGAAGGCGGATGAGGTGGTTGGGAAGACACCTGGAGAATGGCGGTTCATCGTCGAAGCGGACGCACCGGCAGTCAACGCGGTCCTCGAGCGTCTCTTCGCCGGGACGGACACGAGAGCGATGGTGGCGAACCGCAACTATCGCCGCGACGGCTCAGTCATCTCCTGCGAGTGGCACAACTCGATGTTGCGCGACCGGGAAGGACGCCTGCGGTCGCTCCTCTCCCTCGTCCTCGACGTGACCGACCGCGTCGAGGCGGAGCGCGGATTGCGCGACGCGATGGAAGCCGCTGAAGCGGCGAACAGAGCCAAAGATGAATTTCTTGCAGTCGCGTCGCACGAACTGCGGACCCCGATGACTTCGCTGCTCGGCTGGATTCGCATGCTGCAGACAGGTCTGGTTCCGGATAAGGATCGCGCGCATGCGATCGAACAGATGCGTCGCGCAGCCGGTGTGCAACGGCGTCTTGTTGAAGACATCCTCGACATCTCGCGCTCAGCGACCGGGCGCATGCAGATCCTGAAAGCCCGCCACGATCTGGTCCCGGTCGTCCGCATCGCGGTCGAGGAGGCTACCGCGGCAGGAGCCGAGCGCCGGATCATGATCGATCTCGCCGTGGCGTCTCCGCATCTCGAGATCGATGGCGATGAAGGACGGATCCGGCAGGCCATCGGGAATCTGCTCGGGAACGCGATCAAGTTTTCGAAAGCGGGCGACGGAATATCGGTGTTGGTCGATCGCGATGGATCAGATGCTCTGATCCGGGTGTCGGACAAAGGTGCAGGGATCGCCCCCGAGTTCTTCCCAAAGCTCTTTCAGCGATTCCGTCAGGCAGACGGCTCGAGCACCCGCGCATTCGGCGGCCTCGGACTTGGGCTCGCGATCGTGAGAGAGATCGTCGAGGCTCACGGCGGAAGTGTCGCAGCCGAGAGCGCGGGCGTGGGGGAGGGGACGGCCTTTACGGTTCGCCTGCCGACAGTCTCCTGAGGATGGCGAGCAGATCGTCGATCTCGAATGGCTTGAGCATCACCGTATCGACGAGCTGGCTCGCGCCGTCTGGAACGGTACCTCCGGTGATCATCACCATCTGCTGCTTTTTCGCGTGACCGCGCGCCATGAGCTCACGCGCCAGCTCGAGGCCGGTCATTCCCGGCATCATGTTGTCGAGAACGAAAAGCGCATAGTCGCGCTCTCTAGCGCGCTCGAGCGCCGTGACTCCGTCGTGAGCTGTCTCGGCCTCGAAGCCGCTGTGACGCAGCATGAAGCTCAGCATCTGGGATATCAGCTCGTCGTCATCGACAACGAGTACCGGAAGTGAGCCGCCTCCCGCCGCCGCTGAATCTCCCTGCCCCATCCCCGCAAAGTGTAACGCACTTATCGCCCGCGACTTGCGGCATATATGCCGCGAACCGCGCGCGAGTCGAACCTTGCGAGGCCGCCTTGTCGCGATGTGTTGGCATGCGGTGAGGGATTGTAGAACGAGCGACGGGTGTCCGAAGTGAAGATCACCCCACCTCGGTGACGGTCCGCACTGCCGTTTCGACATTGCGGATGTCTCATGTACGAGGAGGTGTCACATGCTCCGACGCGCGTTCTGGATGTTTGGCTGGGCGATCGTTCTCGTGGCCCCAGTCGTGTTCATCGCCGAGTTCGTGATCGCCGAGTACAACTTCCCCCCCGTTCCTTGGTGGCAGTGGGGAGTGCTGGGGGCAGCCGCGATACTGGTCGCCTTCGCCCGTCCAAAAGACGAAGTGGTCATGCATCATCTGCCGCACTAGTTCCGTTTCATCCTTCGCGGTCGTCGCGGCTTCCAATGAAGCCGCTCGAAACGAGGGACACCTGAAATCACCGGCTGAAGCCGGCGCTACGTCGCTTACGAATGCTGCCACGAGCCGTGCTGGATGTGGCGCCGGCTCTCAAGCCGGCGGTCTTCCGTCCTCCCGAGCTTGTGGACCTTGCTCGCGATTGGACTGACAAGAGACGAAGGCCACGGGCTGAATCCCGCGCTACATCACTTACGAATGCTGCCACGAGCCATGCATGACGTGGCGCCGGCTTCAGCCGGTGGCTTTGCGTTCCCGTCTGCGTTCATCACCTCTCCCATGGCGCACGCCGCCATTCCCGAGTTCTAATGAACCTACTCCTGCGATCAGGGGCGACAGAGGACGAAAAGCCGCCGGCTCTCAAGCCGGCGGTCTTCCGTCCTCCCGAGCTTGTGGACCTTGCTCGCGATTCGACTGACAAGAGACGAAGGCCACGGGCTGAATCCCGCGCTACATCACTTACGAATGCTGCCACGAGCCATGCCTGACGGGTCGCCGGCTTCAGCGGCGAGTTGTCGTTCTGGGGTTTCGCGCTATGACGCGGGTGGCGGTGGTACTCGCAACGGGAACGGTGGCGCGTTGATGCGTGAGCCGTTGTAGCCGCTGACCTTACCGAAGCGTTCCGAGTCTTCGCGCGCGTTCCATTCGCGCTGCGCTTCCGCGATCTCGGCGGCGGTGCGTGCCACGAAGTTCCACCACATGAAGATGGGTTCGTCGAAGGGCACGCCACCGAGGAGGAGAAGTTTTCCGCCGGCACGCGTGCTGATCGTCAGCGCGTCATCACCGGGCGCGAGGTAATAGAGCGTATCGATCTCGAGTCGCTCCTCGCCGAGCTGCGCTTCGCCAGAGACGAGCATCACGCCATATTCAAAGGTGATGTCGAGCGGGAAGAGCATCCGTTGCCCCGCGTGAATCGTGATCTCGGCGCCTGTCATCTGCGAATAGGCGCTTGCGCTCGAGCGGAGTCCCGCGGCCGCTCCGCTGAAGACGATGAAGTTTCCTGCCGGCGATTCCATGCGCGGCAGATCGTCATGGTGCTCGAACGAAGCCGGCTGATTGCGATCGGCATCGGGAAGCGCGACCCACAACTGCACGCCGCTGAGCCGTCCCGAGTTGCCGCGCGGCGTCTCCTCCGAATGCGAGATGCCGCGCCCCGAGGTCATCACGTTCAACTCGCCGGGACGAATCAGACTCTCCGATCCGAGACTGTCGCGATGCAGAACCTCTCCTTCGAGAAGCCACGTGACGGTCTGCAGCCCGATGTGCGGATGCGGCGCGACGTCCATCGGCTTCGCATCGGAAAAACTGAGCGGCCCATACCGATCGAGAAAACACCATGGGCCGATCATGCGCCGCTCGCGGATCGGTAGCGCGCGACGGATCTCGAGCATGCCGAGATACGTAGTCCTTGCCGGAAGTGCTTGCGCGGTGGGCATTGGGGGGATGGTGGGGGAAGG